>NZ_JAIUKC010000201.1:0-5496 GCF_020177435.1 Saccharopolyspora sp. 7B
CCCCCGGCCAACCCCCCCCCGCGGGGCATGGGGCGAGTTAGCGCCGCTGCGGTATTGAAGACAGGCAACAGCGGTCCGTTCACTCCCGATCGAGGCGTGGGGTGAACGGCCGGTTGGTCCAATGCGGCTGGACGAACGAGCCGTTCACTCCCGACCCGGGCGCTGGGTGAACGGCCCGTTCGTCCAACGAGACTGGACGAACGGTCCGTTCACCCGCGGCGGATTCAGGCCGGTCGGTGCGGCGCGGGGGTGAGCTCACCGGAGCCGACGTACTCGCGGGCGAACCGCTCCGCCTCGGGGTTGTTCCCGGCGAGCCACCGGACCCGGTTGCGGCGGGAGTCCAGCTCGGCCGCGGCGTCGGTGGCGTCCGGGGGCAGGTGCAGCAGCTGCAGCAGTTCCTCGGAGAACGCGAGCGTGTGCTCGGCCTGCACCCGCCGCCGCTCGCCGTACCCGTCCAGCGCGGTCGGATCGTCGTCGCGGTAGCGCCGCACGAGGGAGCCTGCGAGGTCGGCGGCGTCGGCGATGGCGAGGTTCATGCCCTTGGCACCGGAGGGGGTCAGCACGTGCGCGGCGTCCCCGGCCAGGAACGCCCGCCCCCGCTGCAGCACACCCGCGATGCCGCTGCGCATCCGCAGGACGTCGGCTTCTCGGATGCGGACGATGCCCGGGCGGCCGGAGTCGGTGCCCAGCCGCCGGTCCAGCTCGTCGCGCATCCGCGCGGTGCTCCAGCGGGCGATGTCCTCATCCGCGGGGACCTGCAGGTACAGCCGCCCGAGCGCGCCCGCGCGCGGCATCATGCCCGCGAAACCGTCCGGGTGGATCGCGTACCGGATGCCTTCGACGGGCGCGGTGAGGTGGGCGAGCATCGTCAGCCAGTCGTAGGGGTACCGCCGCTGCACGTTGCCGCCGGTGCCGTCGGGGAAGGAACGGGCGACGACGCTGCGCGCGCCGTCGCAGCCGACCACGTAGTCGCTCTCGACCTCGAATCCGGCGCCGCGCAGCCGCGGGCGGCGTCCGGTGAGGTCCACGTCCAGCACCGGCCGCTGGAACCGCGGGGTGCGGTCGAGCGCGGCGAGCAGGTCCTGGACCAGCAGCTGCTGCGGGTAGATCCAATGCCGGTCGCCGCCGGAGAGCGCCGCGTAGTCCAGCCGGAACGGTTCGCCGTGGACGACGACGTCGCACCAGCCGTGCCGGGTGGCGCGGGCGAGCAGCCCGTCGGCGAGGCCCCAGCGGCGCAGGTGGTCGACGACGCGGTGTTCGACGAGCCCGGCGCGCGGCGAGTTCTCGACGTGCGCCCGGGAGTGCTGCTCGAACACCTGCGCGTCGATCCCGGACCGCTGCAGGACGTTCGCGAGCACCAGGCCCGCGGGCCCGGCTCCGACGATCGCGACCTGGGTGTGCTGCACGTCGGTCATCGGGTCGCTCCCGGGGTCGTGCGGTCGGCGGGGACGAATTCGGGGTTGAACAGTTCGCTGATGGCCACGGCCGGGGTGTCCTGGTGCCAGATCAGGTAGGTCTTGAAGGCCGCGGGCGGTCGTCCCGGGTCGGGGTGCCAGGCGCGGCGACCGACGTGCAGCACGGTGCGCCGGAACCCGGTTCCCGCGGCGTGCAGGGCGAGGCCGAGCGGGGCGGTGCCGTCGGTGAGGCACCGTTCGGCGCCGGGGACGTCGGTGCGCGCCACGACCTGGTTGCTGGCGAGCACCCGGCCGTCGACGGCGGCCGTCGTGGAGCGCCGGACGATGAGTTCGTCCTGCGCGGTGACCCGCAGCAGGTCGGCGGCGCCGGTCGGGGCCGCGTCGGCGGGAACCCGGTCGTGCCGGGCGTCGCGGACGTGGGTGCGCAGGCCGGTGGCCGATTCCAGCAGCGTGGTGGTGAGGCCGTCGCTGCTGAGCAGCATCCGCGTGATCGGGGACGCGAACAGGGCGGCGTCAGCTGGATTCGCCGCGGTTCGGGTGAGGGCGAAGGGGTTCTCGTGCAGGACGAGCGGCCCGTTGTCGAGAAATGTCATTGTGCCTTGAGGGGATCGTCCCTGGATGCGATGCCGCGCGGATGCGGAATCGGGTCTCGGGTGGCCCGCTTCCGTTCCTGTTCCAGAGGAGTGAATGTGATCGTCCGGGACTTTAGCATGATCAACTTCGACGTTTCACCGGCCTTGATCATGGTCGTGACCAGTGGTGATGTTATTCGACATGAATCACGATAGCCGAAATGGCGCATTTGCCCCCGTGTTCCGCCGGGTGTCGCAATGGCGGTCCGGAAGGGTGTTGCTGTGCTTTCAGGGTAGTCCCTTGAGCCTCTTGGTGGATCGGCTTTCCGACGACCCTCGAAAATTCATCGGATGTGATCTCCTTTCCCGCTCAAGGAAGATTTTGCGCGTCATCCGAGGTGTCGCTGATGTCGCCGGGAGCCGCTTTCCGGTCCGGCGGCGGACCGTTCCCGCCGCGCGGGGCGCGCCTTCCGATGCGTCATCATCCGCTGTACTGTTCAGTGCATGCTGACGAGTGAGGCGAGGGAAGCGGCGCTCGCCCGGGTGGGGAAGGCGCTCGCCGACCCGACCCGGTGCCGGTTGCTGGTGGCGCTGCTGGACGGGCCCGGTTACCCGGGCAGGCTGGCGGCCGAGCTGGGGCTGTCCCGGTCGAACGTGTCCAACCACCTGGGGTGCCTGCGCGGCTGCGGCCTGGTGGTGGCGTCCCTGGAGGGGCGGCAGACGCGCTACGAGCTGGCCGATCCGCACCTGGCCGCCGCGCTCGCCGAACTGGTGCAGGTCGTGCTCGCGGTGGAGCGGTCGCAACCGTGCTTGAACGACGACCCGGAGGCGGTGCGCGATGAGTGCTGAGGCGGAGTGCTGCGCGGGCTGCTCGGCGACCGCGGCACCCCCGGCCCCGGCGCGGCGGTCCCTGCTGCAGCGGCGGATCCGCTGGCTGGTCGCCGCGACGATCACTTACAACGTGGTCGAAGCGGTCGTCGCGATCACCGCGGGGTCCCGGGCGTCCTCGGTGGCGCTGATCGGGTTCGGCCTGGATTCGGCCATCGAGGTCACCTCGGCCGCCGCGGTCGCCTGGCAGTTCAGCGCGCGCGATCCGGAGTCGCGGGAACGGGTGGCGCTGCGCGTCATCGCCGGGTCGTTCTTCGCGCTGGCCGGCTACGTCTCGGTGGAGGCGGTGCGCGGGCTGCTCGGCGGGGTGGCGGCGGAGCACTCCGCGGTCGGGCTGGTGCTGGCGGCGGTGAGCCTCGTACTGATGCCGGGGCTGTCGTACGCGCAGCGCAGGGCCGGGCGCGAACTGGGCTCGGCGACCGCGGTGGCCGACTCGAAGCAAACCCTGCTGTGCACCTACTTGTCCGCCGTGCTGCTGGCCGGGTTGCTGCTCAACGCGCTGTTCGGCTGGTACTGGGCGGATCCGCTGGCCGCGCTGGTGATCGCGGCCGTGGCGGTGAAGGAGGGGCGGCAGGCCTGGCGGGGCGAGCACTGCTGCTGAACCGCCGGTTCCGGGGTGCGTGCACCGGCGGGTGGACCGAGCCGCCCGCGTTCGCCTGGAGTGCGGCCCGCCGCCGACCGGAATAGATCGGGCGAACGGTCCGTTCACCTCACGACGTGGCGGGCACGTCGGGTGATCAGGAAGGGCAGGCGAGGGAACGCTCTTCCCTGATGGGGTGGCCGATGTCGGGAGCGGGCGGCTGAAGCGGAGCGGCGCGTGCGCGCCGGTGCAGCGGACGTCACCGAAGAATTCAGCGGCCGCACCCGAACGGGCCCTCTAGACTGGTGCGGCTGGGCGTCCGCGGTGCTGCCGGGACGCGCGGCCCGTGCGCGGGGGCGCACGACCTGGGGGAAGTGCCGAGGCCACCGGTTCGCGGGAGCGTTTCGGCGGCATCGCGACACCTGATCCTTCGAACCCGCTCCGACGGCGCACCGCCGCGGGACGGCACCCGGTCCCGCCGCGCCGGTGGACCGACCGAGTTCTGCGAGAGGTATTGGAACCATGACCGACTCCACGGGGACCGTGGACGCGGGGACCGAGCGCGAAGCGGCACCGCCGCGGGCGAACGTGCTGTTGAGCGTGCTCGTCGTCTCCGCGTTCGTGATGATCCTCAACGAGACGATCCTGAGCGTCGCGCTGCGCGACCTCACCGTCGACCTCGACGTCTCCACCACGACGGTGCAGTGGCTGACCAGCGGGTTCCTGCTGACGATGGCGGTGGTCATCCCGATCACCGGCTTCCTCCTGGAGCGGTTCACGCCACGGCAGATCTTCCTGGCCTCGCTGACGATGTTCAGCGTCGGCACCCTGCTCAGCGCGCTGGCGCCCGGTTTCGCGGTGCTGCTGGTGGGCCGCGTGGTGCAGGCCTGCGGTACCGCGGTGATGATGCCGCTGCTGATGACCTCGGTGATGCGGCTGGTGCCCGTCGCCAAGCGCGGCGCCACGATGGGCACGATCACCATCGTGATCGCGGTGGCCCCGGCGGTGGGGCCGACGATCGGTGGTGCGGTGCTGGCTTCGCTGAGCTGGCGCTGGATGTTCCTGCTGGTGCTGCCGCTGTCGCTGATCGCCCTGGTGATCGGCGCGGTCTGGATGCGGCTGGACGACGAGACGCGGCGGGTGCCGCTGGACGTGCTCTCGGTGGTGCTGTCGGCGGCCGGTTTCGGCGGCCTGCTCTACGGGTTGTCCTCCATCGGCGAGTCCGGCGGCGGGGGCGGCTCGGTGTCGCTGTGGCTGCCGCTGCTGGTGGGCGTGCTGGCGCTGACCGCGTTCGTGCTGCGCCAGCTGCGGTTGCAGCGCGAGGACCGGGCGCTGCTGGACCTGCGCCCGTTCGGCCTGCGCTCCTTCGTGGTGGCGCTGGTGCTGACGGCGCTGCTGTTCATGTGCCTGCTGGGCGCGGGCGCGATCATGCTGCCGCTGTACCTGCAGACCGTGTTGGGTGCGAGCACCTTCACCAGCGGACTGGCGGTGCTGCCCGGCGGGCTCGTGCTCGGGTTGCTCGGACGCCCGGTGGGCCGGTTGTTCGACCGGTTCGGCGCGCGGCGGCTGGTGATCCCGGGTGCGGGCGCGATGGCGGTGGCGCTGTGGCTGTTCGCCTCGCTGGACGCGCAGTCCTCGATGGTGTCGGTGATCGCGATCCACGTGCTGATGATGGCCGGTCTGGGCCTGATGATGACGCCGCTGATGACCGAGTCGCTGAGCGCGCTGCCGGACCACCTGCACTCGCACGGCAGCGCGATCCTCGCGACGTTGCAGCAGGTGGCGGGCGCGTTCGGCACCGCGGTGTTCGTGACCGTCGCGTCCGTGGGCAGCGCGGTGCCCTCCGGTCCGCCGGACGCCTCCGGGTTGCGGACGGCGTTCGTGGTGGCCGGGGTGATCGGCGTGCTCGCCTTCGGCACCTCGCTGTTCGTGCGGTCGAGCGCCCGGCCCGCCGACGAGTCCGGTTCGGTGCCCTTCGGAGAGGAACCGGTGCGCGCGGGCCACTGACGCAGGCGACGACTCGGCGCGATCACTCCGGTGG
>NZ_JAIUKC010000201.1:5505-14978 GCF_020177435.1 Saccharopolyspora sp. 7B
GCCCCCCCCGCGCCGCCCCCCCCCGGGGGGGGGGCCGCCGGGGGGGGGGGGGCCCCCCCCGCGGCGGGGGGGGGCCGGGGGGGGGGGGGGGGGCCGCCCCCCCCCCCCCGCCTCCCGCGCGCGGGACCGCGGCGGCGGGAGGCGTCCCGGACCGGTGCGCGGGGGAGGGGTCGCACCGGCCGGGAGGCTCACGATCGAGGGTCGGGCTCCGGGACGAGGAGGTGTGCGGGTGCGCGCGCCGGATCGTCGGCGCAGGCGACCAGCGCCGGTCCGGTCACCCAGATCTCCAGTCCGCCGTCGCAGACCACCTCGCGCACCGTTCTGCCCGCCACGGCACCGGACGCCCCCGCCAGCGCGTCCGCTTTTCCTTCGAACACCCGATCGGGCGTTTTCCGCTGCGACAAAGCCGTTCCTCCGAATAGACGCGGATGCGGTGCGACAGAATCGGATTCGCGCCATTCCGGCGTTCCCGCGATCCCGTCCCGCACAAAGGTGTCCGGTTGCACATCGGGACCACCAGAGCGCCGATCGCGTGATCGAGGAGAACAGCGACGACAGGTAGGTGTTGCATGGTCGCCACCGCAGGTACGCCTCGGGCCAGGGCCCTTTCCGCCGCGCTGCGCGATGCGCGGGAAACGCGCGGAGTGGGCCTCCGGGTGTTAGCGCGGCAACTCGAGATCTCGCACACCCAGATCTCGCACTGGGAGACCGGGCACCGGGTCCCCGGCGTCGAGGTGGTCGCGATGATCCTCGCCGCGCTGCGGGTGTCGCCGGGGGAGCGGGAACGCATCCTCGACCTCGCCCGCAACCTCGGCGAGCCGAGCTGGCTCACCGTCGGGATCTCCGGCATCCCGCAGCAGCTGGCGGGCGCGATCGAGTGCGAACGCGCGGCTTCGGCGATCGTGGAGTGGTCGCCGATGGTCGTGCCGGGCCTGCTGCAAATCCGGGACTACAGCAGGGCGATCCTGGAGAAGGTCGATCTGCCCGCGGCGGACTTCGACACCCGCGTGCTGGTGCGTGCCGGTCGAGGCGACGTGCTGCTGCGGCACGATCCGCCGCGATTCGAGGCGTTGATCAGCGAGGCGGTGGTGCACGAGCCCGTCGGTTCCGCACACGTCATGCAGGCGCAGCTCGCTCACCTCGTGGTGATGGCAGCGAAGTCGAACGTCACCATCCGTGTCGTGCCGCTGCGGGTCGGCTGGCACCCCGGTTGGTCGGGTCCGTTCGTGGTCTACGAGTTCCCCGCCGCCCCGGCCGTCGTCCATTTCGAGCACTACAGTTCCGGCGCGTTCGTGCCGGTCGAACACGATGTCAAGGAATACCGCACCGCCTCGCAGCGCATTCGCGACGTGGCCCTCGGTGCGGCCGACTCGCTAGACTATCTCGCGAAGGCTCTCCGGGAATGGGAGGTACGTCCGTGAGTGGGATCGTGTGGCGGAAGTCGAGCCGTTCCAATCCGAACGGGAATTGTGTCGAGTTGTCGAATCCGCGGGGACTGATCCGGGATTCGAAGGATCCGCGTGGTCCGGTGTTGCGGGTGGATGTGGCGGGTTTCGTGGCTTCGGTCAAGCGCGGCCGCTTCGACCCGAGCTGACACCCCCGGCCGGTGCCGTCGAGCCGTGGTGCGGCCGGCCGGGCCGTGCCGGCCCCGCGACCGTGCCGAGCCCCGTGCCGGTGCCGGGACGCCCGTGTGTGACTCCGGTTCGAGGGTGCCGCCGCGGCACGGTGTTCACTGATCTCCGGATCGTGCGAGCGGGCCGGATCGCGAGCGGAGGAGTGGGCGCCGATGGAACTGCACCGCCCGGCGTGGCGGCCGATCGCGCTCATCGCCGGGGTCGTCGCCCTCGCGCACCTGGGCGTGGCGGCCGTGCCGCGCCGCTGGTTCGACGAGGACCTGGTGGTCGCGATCGGCCGTCACCACCTGGACTGGGGCGCGGTGGACCAGCCGCCGCTCACCCCGCTGCTGGCGCGGCTCGCGGACGCGATCGCTCCGGGGAACCCGGTGGTGCTCGCGGTTCCGGCGGTGCTGGCCACCGCGGCCGCGGTGGTGCTGACCGCGCTGATGGCCCGGGAGCTCGGCGGCGACGCGCGGGCCCAGGTGCTCGCCGCGCTCGGTTCGGCCACCTGCGTGGCCGCCGCCCAGTTCGGGCACTGGCTGACGCCGTACTCGCTGGAACCCGCGCTGTGGGCGGTGCTGTTCCTGTTGCTGCTGCGGTGGATCCGCACCCGGGACGACCGGCTGCTGCTCCTGCTCGGCGTCGCCGCCGGGATCACCGCGCAGACCCGGTTCCAGGTGCTGGCGCTGGGCGTCGCGGTGCTCGTCGCGGTCGCCGTGGCCGGGCCGCACGACCTGCTGCGCCGACCCGCGGCCTGGGCGGGCGTCGCGCTCGCGCTGCTGATCACCGCGCCGACGCTGGCCTGGCAGGCCGCCCACGGCTGGCCGCAGGCCGCGATGGGCGCCGTGGTGGCGGCCGAGAACCAGCTGATCTACGGCGGACGGGTGCTGGTGGTGCTGCATGGGCTCGCGGTGATCGGGCCGCTGGCGCTCGGGCTCGCGGGCTGCGGGCTGGTGGCGCTGGTGCGGGACCGGCGGTGGCGGGAGCACCGGTTCCTCGCGGTGGTGTTCGCCGTGCTGTTCACCGCGTTCGCGCTCGCCGCGGGTCGGCACTACTACCCGTTGCCGCTCTACAGCGCCTTCGTCGCGGTCGGCGCGGTCGCGCTGCAGCACCGCCGCGAGGCGGGACGGCGGCGGGCCGCGTGGCCGGTCGTGCTGCTCAGCGCGGTGCTCGCCGCCGGAGCGCTCGGGTTCACCACGGTCATGGCCGCGCCGAGGTTCGCGGACGCGCTGGTCGCGGCGACCGCCCGCGCCTATCGGGACGTCCCGGCCGCCGAGCGGGACCGCACCGCGCTCGGCGCCGGGCCCTACGTGTACGCGACCTACCTGGACACCGCGGCGCCCGAGCTCGGCCTGCCGCCCGCGGTGAGCACGAACCGCGCCTACGGCTGGTTCGCGCCGCCGCCGGAACGACAGGACCGGATGCTGTTCGTCGGAGACCCCGGCCGGTTGCGCGACCGGTTCGCCGCGGCGAACCGGGTGGCGGTGGTGGACGCGCCGACCACGCTGGGCACCTACGGCGGGATGGTTCCGGAGCGCGCCGAGCTCTGGCTCCTCACCGGCCGCACCGACCCCTGGGCGGAGATCTGGCCGGACCTCCGAACCCTCACCCTCGACCCGCCCTGATCCGAACCGCGGAGCCGCACGACCGGTCCGCCGCCGCGCCCGAGCCGCCCGAGCACGACCACCGCCGCCGCGGACAGCGGTCGGATCGAGCCGGCGCGCTCATCGACGAGGACGGGCCGCGCAGTTGTCGATGCGCCGGTTCGGCGTGCACCACCAGATCGACGGCGAGGAAGCGCTGTCGGCGGGCCGGAGGTGCTGCACTCGCCGTCCGGTTTCGTCCTCGGGCGCGCGCTCCGGAGGGCGAACGAGCACAAACATCCGAAGTGGACTCAGGCGGTTTTCCGCTGTTGCACGGGGATGCCCGGGGCGGCCGGGGCCGTGCGCCACCGCGCCGACCCCGGCTCCCGCGCCACCTCCGCCCTGGCGGTGATACCGACCGGTTCCGCCCCCGGGCTAGCGCGGCCCCGGCGCCACGTCCGAGCGGGTGTTGGAATCCGGCACGTCTCCGGGCAGCACGACCGGGTTCGGCGTCGGGCCGGGGCTCCACAGGCCCCAGTGGTCCTCCTCGTGGGTGTGCGCGGCCGCCGACGCGGGCAGCGCGTCCGGCTCGTACGGGTGCACCGCGTACAGCGAACCCCAGTCGTTGCCCAGGTCGTTGCGCAGGTACGTCGGCAGCTCCGTCATGCTCGTCGCCACGTTGAGGTACCCGAACGGCCCGCCCGCGTCCGGCGCCGACCAGCCCTGCCCGGTGCCGCGCACGTCCCCGCCACCGGAGACCCGGAACCGAGGCAGCTCGGCGATGCCGTGGTGGATCGAGGTCATGTTCAGGCACGGGTGCACCATCGCCGCCGGCCACTCCACGAACGCCGGAGCGTCGCCCACCACGTCCGTCATCCGGGTCAGCCGCGGCGCGCGGGGAGCGCTGACCGCCAGCCAGCCCTCCTCGCCGAGCGCGCGGTCCTCGGCGACGACCCGCACCCGGGTCGCCTCCGCCGGGGCCGCGACGCGGTGGTCCCGCCAGCGCTGCTCGTCGTCCTGCCCGATCGGATCGCGGCGCAGGATCTCGAAGCCCTCCGGGGTGTCCCGCCCGAACTCCACCGACAGCGAGTTCGCGCCCGAGGTGCGCCCGGCGGAGCTCACCACGATCGGCACCTCGCCGCTGGTGGCGCGCTCCGGCAGGTCGTACCAGCCGGTGCGCAGCTTCCCGGTGCTGGTCGGGGAACCGTAGCTGCCCCACACCGGCGCCTGTTCGCTGCCGAAGCGGTACGGCGGCGTCCACAGCGGCTGCCCGGTGTCGATGTTCCGGGTGTCCGGCAGCCCGCCCCGGACGAATCCGGCGTCGCTGCCGCGCAGGTACTCATCCGGGGTCTCGTCCTCGTCGGTCTTCCCGTCCGGGACCGCGCGCCCGGGCTGTGGCGCCGGGGCGAGGACGCCGGACGCCGGATCGGTCTCGGCGTACACCGAGTCGGACAGCCCGCAGCTCGCCCCGGCCAGCTGGCGCACGTTGTCGGTGGCGAGGTTGTAGGTGTCCCAGCGCTCCGGGATCACCTTCGCCAGCGAGGCCAGCTCGGCGAGCATCAGCAGCGCGCACACGATCGACAGCGGTGCCGTGCCCAGCCGCAGCGCCCGCGACCGGTCCTCGGTCGGTGCCGGGGGGTTCCGGTCGTCGAGCTTGAGGTGCTCGCGCAGCGCCACGCCCAGCGCGATCGCCGCGATGATCAGGAACCCGGTGCTGAACTCGTAGCCCTTGATCGACGGCGGCTTGTCGAACCACGGCACGCCCCAGCCGGAGGCGTACCACCAGGCGTTGGTGCCGGTGAACGTGAACGCCAGCACCACCATCAGTCCGCCGAAGAACACCGCGCGGTTGCGCTTCGACCGCAGCACCGTGCTGCTGGTCGCCAGCGCGGTCAGCGCTGCCACGGCACCGCCGACGGCGGCGAGGATGCCGAAGTGGTGGGTGTGCTTGGTCGGCGTGAGCGCCAGCGCGACGAAGTACAGCCCGGCGACGGTGAGCAGACGCCTGGCCGGCCCGAGCGCGGCACCGCGGATCCGGCCCCGCCGCAGCAGCACCACCGCGCACATCGCCAGGCACAGGATCAGCAGCAGCACCGGGAACCGGCGGGTCAGCGAACCGTCCGGGGACATGCCGAACAGCAGCTCGTAGCGGCTCAGCTCCTGGTACCAGGCCTGCGACGGCCCGATCTCGGAGCGCACCGCCGTGGCGTCGGCGACCGTCTGCAACGACTGGTCCCCGAACGAGGCGACCAGCACCACCAGGCCGGCGGCCGCGACCGGGCTCAGCACCGCCACCCAGCCGAACCGCTCCGCGCGGTCCCGCACCAGGTGCAGCAGCGGTTTCGCGGCGGCCAGGAACGGCAGAACCGCGACCATGCCGTGCGGGTTCACCGCCACCGAGAACGCGGCGACGATCAGCCCGAGCGCGGCGGGCGCCAACCGGCGGGTCGCCACCGCGTACTCCACCGCGCACAGCGCCAGCAGCGCGAGCACCACCACGACCGGTTCCGGGCGCAGCCCGTTGTCGTAGGGCAGCCAGCAGGCGAGGAACACCGCGGCCGCGGCCCACCCGGCGGCGCGGCTGCGGCGGACCCGCTGGCCGAGCCGGGGCAGCACGAACCGGCTGATCAGCACCCAGCTCAGCAGGCCCATCAGCAGCGCGGGCACCCGCAGCCACGGCGTCGCCGTGGACACCGACACCCACAGGGACTGCAGCTCGACGAACCAGCCCATCGGCGCGACCGGGCCGGAGAACCACCGGTAGAAGTCGTTGACGTAGCCGAGGTCACCGCTGACCCGGGCCATCGTGAGGAAGTACCCGTCGTCGGAGGTCATCGCCCCGATCAGCCACCACGCCAGCAGCGCGGCGGCCACCGCGGCGTCGCGCCCGGTGGGCTTCCACCGCCCGCGGCCCAGCCGCACGGGCCGCCGCCCGGCGAGCGCGTCGATCCGGTGCAGCGCCCCGAGCGCCCCGGCGCAGCCGAGCACCGCGAGCACCATCGCCGCGATCTTCAACGGGGTGGGGTGGCTGTCGTAGCGGTCGTCCACCTGCGCGGAGAACGACAGCCCCCGCACGTCGTCGACCGCACCGTCCACATCGGAGTAGATCCCGGTCAGCTGCGGCCGGGCGTCGCCGCCGACGCGGGCGAAGGTCTCGTCGCCCACCGAGGCGGTGGTGGCCCGGCCGTCGGAGTGCACCCGCACGGTGCAGTCCCCGGCGGGCAGCGCCGCGGTGCCGAGCTGCTGGCCCTGCGAGATCAGCCGCAGCTGCCCGTCGTGCACGTCCAGCCGCAGACCGGTGAGATCGCCGTACTCGGCCTTCGGCGGGTTGGTGCTCAGCAGCACCGCAGGGTCCGGACTGCGCTCGTCGAGGCCGCGCGCGGTCGCGCACGGGACCTCCAGGTCCAGCCGGATCGGCTGGTACGCCGACAGCGGTGCGGACACCGCCTGGGTCCCCTGCGGGGTCGGCCAGCGCAGCTCGGTGATCTCGAACCGCACGGGCAGGAACGGCACGAGCACCGCCGCGACCGCACCGATCAGGCCGCAGACCACCGCGATCCACCGCAGTGGTCGTTCCCGTGTGGACACCGGGTTCACCTTCCTTCTGCCGGAGACGGGCCGCGCACGGCCGAAGCGGTGAGCGCCGCACAACCGACGAGCACCAGTACCACGATCATCGCGTACCGCAGTCCGAAGTGGTCACCGAGGGAACCGAGCAGCGGCGGCCCGACGAGGAACGCCAGGTAGCCGGCGGTGGCGACCGCGCTGACCCGCGGGGTGGCGTCCCCGCCGCCATCTCCCGCAGCCGAGATCGCCAACGGGAACCCGAGGGCCGCGCCGAGCCCCCACAGCACGACACCGGCGGAGGCGGCGACCGGACTGGCGGTGAAGATCACCAGGACGAGCCCGAGCGCCGCGCACCCCGCGCTCGCGCGCACCACGGCGACCCGCCCGAACCGCACCACCAGGGCGGAACCGGCGAACCGCCCGGTCGTCATCGACGCGGCGAACGCCGCGAACAGGACCGTCCCGGAAGCCGGGTCGAAGCCGTGCGCGTCCACCATCAGCAGCGGCAGCCAGTCGTTCGCCGCGCCCTCGGCCAGCGCCATGCCCAGCACTACGCAGCCGATGAGCGCGATCCGCGGCTGCGCCCACAGCGCGAGCTGCTCCCGGGCGGCGGTGCGGGGACCGCGCCGCGGACCGCCGTGCTCCTTCCCGAAGCCGGTGGGCAGCGCGGGAACGACGACGGCCGTGGTGATCCCGGTGAGGACCGCGACGCCCAGCAGATGCCACTCGACGGCGACCTCGGCTCGCGTGAACACCATGCCGAGCACCGCGCCCGCCACCGTCCCGGCGCTGAAGGTGCCGTGCAGCAACGGCATCAGCGGGCGACCGGCGAGCCGCTCGACCTCGGCGCCCTCCACGTTCGTCGCGATCTCCGAACACCCCATGCCCAGGCCGAACAGCAGCAGCCCGGCGAACGCGCCCGGCGCGGTGGCGACCGCCGTGGCGACGCCGAGCACGGCGAGACCCGCGACCGCCAGCGCCATGCTCACCGCGATCACCGGCCGGGTGCCGAACCGCCGCACCACCGGCCCGGCGGCGAGGATGCCGGTCATCGATCCGACGGAGAGGCCGAACAGCACCAGGCCCATCTCGCCGGTGGAGGCGGCCAAGGCGTCGCGGATGGCGGGCGTGCGGGTCACCCAGGAGGCCAGTGAGACGCCCAGCAGCAAGAAGATCCACTGGAGTGCGCGGCGGCGGCCGGGGGCGCCGGTGGGGGCGGTCGGTGGCGCGCCGCCACCCGGGTGCTCGGTCATGGTTCCTCTCGGTGGCGGCGTGAACGCAAGCCGTTGCGTACGATCGTACGCAATGATGCGTACGATCGTACGTGAGAGGGTTTCGGGATCGACCGGCCTCCGCCCCGCCCGGACCCGCACCGGACGGGAGGTCACCCATCGACTACCTTCTGTCGAGGTGACGCGGGAAATGCCACCGAAGGGCCGCCGATTCGACCCGCAGCGGCGGGCGCGCATCATCGACGCGGCACTGGGGCTCATCGCCGACGAAGGCGTCGCGGGCACCTCGCACCGCAAGATCGCCGCCCGCGCCGACGTGCCGCTCGGCTCGATGACCTACCACTTCGCCAGCATCGACGAGCTGCTGCGCGAAGCGTTCTCCCGGTTCACCGGCGCGGTCATCGCCCGCTTCGAACGACGGCTCGGCGCCGCGCACGGCATCGCCGAAGCACGCCTCGCGGTCGCCGACCTCGTCCACGAAGACCTGTTCGCCACCCGAGCCGATCTGGTGCTCACCCACGAGCTCTACGCGCTGGCCGCGCGCGAACCCGCCTACCGCGAGCTGATCGACGAGTGGATGCGGCGCAGCCAGGAAGCCCTCGGCAGGCACTTCGACGCGGACACCGCCCGCGAACTCGACGCGCTGATCGAAGGGCTCACCATCCACCGCGCGCTCGGCACCAGGTCCGGCGACGACCGGGAACTCACCCTCGACGCCATCCGCCGCATCACCGCGGGCGCCGGTGGGGCGGAGTAGCGCCCGAGGCGGGGCGGGCTCGGTGCCGGGTAACCCCGTGGCGCGCGGGGAGATCGGGGTCGCGCGGCGAAGTCCGGGTGGTGCTGGAGGATCCGGGCAGGGTTGGTGAATCCGGGCAGCGCTGGAGGATCCGGACGGGCCGAGAAACCAGGCGGTGTCACAGAGTCCGCGGGCTCCGGGCGGTCCCCGGCTCCGGGCGGTCGTGCAGCGGATCCGGCGGGGCGCCCGGCCGCGGAACCGCGACCGAGCGCCGCGGCCTCACTTCGGGTCGAGCACGAACACCGGGATCAGCCGGTCGGTCTTCTCCGCGTAGTCCGCGTACGACGGGAACGCCGCGACGGCCCGCTCCCACCACTGCGCGCGCTCCTCGCCGGACACCTCGCGGGCCGAGTAGTCGCGGATCGTCGTCCCGTCCTGCAACGAGATCTCCGGGTGGGCCTTGATGTTGTGGTACCAGGTGGGGTGCTCCGGGGCACCGCCCTTCGAGGCCACCACCGCGTAGCTGCCGTCGTGCTCCACCCGCATCACCGGCGTCGGGCGGGGCTTCCCCGACTTCGCGCCGCGCAGCGTCAGCAGCACGATCGGCGCGCCGCGCACCTCCAGGCCCTCCGTGGTGCCGGTGCGGCCGATCTGCTCGACCTGCTGCCGGACCCAGTCGGGCACCTTGTTGTTCTCGTCGCTCATACCGCCCGCAACCGCCCCCGCCCGTGATTCATTC
>NZ_JAIUKC010000202.1:0-6580 GCF_020177435.1 Saccharopolyspora sp. 7B
GCTCGGGTGGGCGGGCAGGGCATTCGGGCCGGGGGAGCGCCGTGGTGGGGGAGACTGTCGCGTGCTTCCGGGTTCGGCGTCGCTAGGGTGCTGTGCGCGCGAGTGCGCGCCAGTCGAGGAGGCGGCGAGTTGGAACCAGCGGGAACGGACCCGGAGCGGGCTGCGGACGGCGGCGGGCTGCGCCGCGACCTGAGCGGCCGGCAGGTCGGCATGATCGCCATCGGTGGCGCGATCGGCACCGGGCTGTTCCTCGGCTCCGGACTCGCCATCAACATCGCGGGCCCGGCCGTGATCATCGCCTACGCGGTGGCCGCCTTCGCCGCGCTCGCCCTGGCCTACGCGCTCGCCGAGATGGTCGTCGTGCACCCCGAGGCCGGCGGGTTCGGGCCCATCGCGCAGCGCTACCTCGGCGGCCTCGCCGGATTCGTGCAGCGGTGGATCTACTGGGCCGCGCAGGTCGTCAACATCGGCAGCGAGGTCGTCGCCGCCGGGCTCTACGTGCAGTTCTGGTACCCGCAGCTGCCGCTGTGGCTGCCCGTCGTGGTGTTCTCGCTGGTCATGCTGGCGATCAACGCCTCGGCCGTGCGGTTCTTCGGCGAGTTCGAGTACTGGTTCGCGCTGATCAAGGTCGTCACGATCGTCGTGTTCGTGCTGCTCGGCATCACCTACATCGTGTTCGGCCTGCCCGGCCGCCCGGCCACCGGCGTCGGTGCGCTCACCGAGCACGACGGGTTCCTGCCGAACGGGATCGGTGCGGTGTGGCTGGCGCTGACCGTGGTCACCTTCTCCTACCTGGGCACCGAGGCCGTCGCCGTCACCGCGTCCGAGTCGCGGAACCCGGGCCGCGACGTGCCGCGGGCGGCGCGGAACATGGTGCTGCGGCTCGGGTTGTTCTACGTGCTGGGCATGCTGGTGGTCGTCTCGATCCTGCCGTGGAACCAGGTGTCCACCGAGGAGGACGTGACGCAGAGCCCGTTCGTGGCGCTGTTCGCGACCGCCGGGATCCCCGCCGCCGCGGGCGTCATGAACTTCGTGGTGCTCACCGCGGCGCTGTCCGCGATGAACACCAACCTGTACGTGACGGCGCGGATGACCTACTCGCTCGCCCAGGACGGCTACGCGCCGAAGTGGTTCGCCGGGCTGAGCCGCCACGGCGCGCCGCAGCGGGCGCTGCTGCTGTCCGCGGGCGGGCTGGTGCTGGCAGCGGGCATCTCGGTGTTCGCCGAGTCCACCGCGTTCCCGCTGCTGCTGGGGCTGGCGCTGTTCGGCGCGCTGATCACCTGGCTGCTCATCTTCGCCAGCCACCTGGCGTTCCGGCGGCGCCGGGTCGCCGCGGGGCTGCCGGATTCGCCGGTGCGGCTGGCGGGCGCACCGGTGACGACGGTGCTGGCGATGCTGTTCGTGGCGGCGGTGCTGCTGACGACGCCGTTCACCGAGCAGTTCGACACCGCGTGGAAGGCGGGGGTGCCGTTCCTCGCCCTGCTCTGCGTCGCCTACTACGTCCTGCGCCGCCGGGCCGCCGGGCGCTCCTGAGCCGCTGGCCGGGGCACCGCCCGCCCGTTCACCTGGGCGCGCGGGCGGTTCACCTCGTCGGGTCGACGCGGGCGCGGGCGGTGGGCGGGTGAGATTTACACTCCCGCATGTGTCGAACCAGCCGATGATCGCGCCCTCCATCCTGTCCGCGGACTTCGCCCGCCTCGCCACCGAGCTCGACGCCGTCAAGGGCGCCGACTGGGTGCACGTCGACGTGATGGACGCGCACTTCGTGCCGAACCTGACCCTCGGGCTCCCGGTCGTCGAGTCGCTGCTCAAGGCCACCGACATCCCGCTGGACTGCCACCTGATGATCGAGGACCCGGACCGCTGGGCGATCGGCTACGCCGAAGCGGGCGCGCACAACGTCACCGTGCACGCCGAAGCCGCCCAGGACCCGGTGAAGATCGCCGCGGATCTGCGCGCGGCCGGCGCCAAGGCCGGGCTGTCGATCAAGCCGGGCACGCCGTTCGACCAGTACGTCGAAGTGCTCAAGCACTACGACACGCTGCTGGTGATGTCCGTCGAGCCCGGTTTCGGCGGCCAGAAGTTCATCACCGAGGTGCTGGAGAAGGCCCGCGCCGCCCGCAACCTCGTCGACACCGGGCACCTGAACCTCATCGTGGAGATCGACGGCGGCATCAACGCCGACACCATCGAGCAGGCCGCGGAAGCCGGGGTCGACTGCTTCGTCGCGGGTTCCGCCGTCTACGGCGCCGACGACCCGGCCCGCGCGGTGGAGGCGCTGCGCGCCCAGGCCGCCCCGAACTTCGCGCACGCCCGGAAGTGACCGCCGCGACCGCGGACCCGGTGCGCGCCGCGATGTTCGCGGCGCTCGCCGCGAGCGAACGCGTCCGCGGCAGCACCAGCCCGAACCCGCCGGTGGGCTGCGTGGTGCTCGACGCCGACGGCGCCGTCGCCGGGACCGGCGCGACCCAGCCGCCCGGCGGGCCGCACGCCGAGGTGATGGCGCTGCGCGCCGCCGGGGACCGCGCCCGCGGCGGCACCGCCGTGGTGACCCTGGAACCGTGCGCGCACACCGGCCGCACCGCGCCGTGCACCACGGCGCTGCTCGCGGCCGGAGTGGCGCGGGTGGTGCACGCCGTGGCCGATCCGAACCCGCAGGCCGCGGGCGGCGCCGAAGTGCTGCGCGCCGCCGGGGTCCGCGTCGAATCCGGCCTGCTCGGCGAGCAGATCGCGCGCGGCCCGCTGCGGGCCTGGCTGCACTTCGCCCGCACCGGCCGCCCGCACGTCACCTGGAAGTACGCGGCGAGCCTGGACGGCCGGTCGGCCGCCGCCGACGGCACCAGCAAGTGGATCAGCTCGGCGACCTCGCGCGCCGAGGTGCACGAGCTGCGCGGCAAGGTCGACGCGATCCTCGCCGGCACCGGCACCGTCCTCGCCGACGACCCGCAGCTGACCGCCCGCGAAGCCGACGGCGGCCTGCGCCCGCACCAGCCGCTGCGCGTCGTCGTCGGCGACCGCGAGGTGCCCGCCGGGGCGCGCGTCTTCGACGACTCGGCCGCCACGATCCGGCTGCCCGGCGGGGACCCGGCGGCGGTGCTGGCCGAGCTGGGCCGGCGCGGCGTGGTGGACGTGCTGCTGGAGGGCGGGCCGACGCTGGCCGGGGCGTTCGTCGCCGCCGGGTGCGTCGACCGCGTGCTGGCCTACCTGGCCCCCGCGCTGCTCGGCGCCGGTCCCGCCGCGCTCGGCGACGCCGGGGTGGCGAGCGTCTCCCAAGCATGGTGGTGGGACATCGAAGAGACCACGATGAGCGGACCGGACGTGCGCGTCAGCGCCGTGCCCACCGGCCGCTGAGGAGGAAGAGCATGTTCACCGGCATCGTCGAGGAGCTCGGCACGGTCACGTCCGTCGAGGAGGACGGCGACGGGGTGCGGCTGACCGTCGAAGGACCGCTGGTGACCTCCGACGCGAAGCACGGCGACTCGATCGCCGTGAACGGCGTGTGCCTGACCGTGGTGGATTCCGGCGCCGGCCGGTTCACCGTGGACGTGGTGGCCGAGACGGTGCGCCGCTCCGCGATCCGGCACATCACCGCGGGCGACCGGGTGAACCTGGAGCGCGCGATGGCGCTCGGTGACCGGCTCGGCGGGCACATCGTGCAGGGCCACGTGGACGGCACGGCCGTGCTGCTGGAGTCCGACGGCGACCTGACCCGCTTCGAGCTGCCGGCCGGTCTGTCGCACTACCTGGTGGAGAAGGGCTCGATCACGGTGGACGGGGTATCGCTCACCGTGGTCGGAGCGGGACGCACCGAGTTCAGCGTGGCGCTGATTCCCACCACACGGGAACTCACCACTCTGGGGGTGCGCCGACCGGGTGAAGAGGTCAACATCGAGGTGGACGTGCTGGCCAAGCACCTGGAACGGCTCGCCGCCGCGCAGCTCGACCGGCCCCGCACCGGAGCGGACGGGTCCTGACCGCCCGATCGGCGGCCGGAGCCCGGCAGGCGAGAGGACAATGACGGTGCCGGGAACGCACAGCCGCCCGGCAGCCCGAACCGAGGGCGGGCGCACCGGTGGTGCGCCGCAGCCCCAGAGCGAAAGAGCACGGGACACGGTGAGCAACAGGTTCGACGACATCGAGCGCGCCCTGGCCGACATCGCGGCGGGCCGCCCGGTGATCGTGGTCGATGACGAGGATCGCGAGAACGAAGGCGATCTGATCTTCGCCGCCGAGAAGGCGACGCCGGAACTCGTGGCGTTCATGGTGCGCTACACGTCCGGCTACCTGTGCGTCGGCATGACCGGCGAGGACTGCGACCGGCTGGACCTCCCGCCGATGTACCACTCCAACCAGGACCGCAAGGGCACCGCCTACACGGTCGCCGTCGACGCGGCCGAAGGCGTCAGCACCGGCATCTCCGCCAGCGACCGGGCCCGCACCCTGCAGGTCCTCGCGGACGCCGGTTCGCGGGCCGCCGACCTGCACCGGCCGGGGCACGTGGTGCCGCTGCGCGCCCGCGACGGCGGCGTGCTGCGCAGGCCCGGGCACACCGAGGCGAGCGTCGACCTGTCCCGGCTCGCCGGGCTGCGGCCGGTGGGCGCGCTGTGCGAGATCGTCAGCCAGAAGTCCGAGGGCGACATGGCCCGCCGCGACGAGCTGGAGGTCTTCGCCGACGAGCACGACCTGCGGCTGATCACCATCGCCGACCTCATCGCCTACCGCAGGCGGTTCGAGAAGCAGGTCGAGCGGGTCGCCGAGGCGCGCATCCCCACCGCGCACGGCACCTTCCGCACCTTCGGCTACGACAGCACCCTCGACGGCATCGAGCACCTGGCGCTGGTCTACGGCGAGATCGGCGACGGCGAGGACGTGCTGGTGCGGGTGCACTCGGAGTGCCTGACCGGGGACGTGCTCGGCTCGCTGCGCTGCGACTGCGGCCCGCAGCTGTCCGCGGCGATGGAGAAGGTCGCCGCCGAGGGCCGCGGCATCGTGCTCTACATGCGCGGCCACGAGGGCCGCGGCATCGGCCTGATCCACAAGTTGCAGGCCTACCAGCTGCAGGACGACGGCGCCGACACCGTCGACGCGAACGTGGCGCTGGGGATGCCGGTGGACAGCCGCGACTACGGCCAGGGCGCGCAGATCCTCTGCGACCTGGGCGTGAAGTCGATGCGACTGCTGACGAACAATCCGGAGAAGCGGATCGGGCTGGAGGGCTACGGCCTGCGGGTGCTGGGCCGGGAGGCCCTGCCGATCCGCCCGAACCCGGAGAACCTGCGCTACCTGCGCACCAAGCGGGACCGGATGGGGCACGAGTTGAACCACCTCGACGACGGCGAGGACTCCTCGATCACCGGCGACGGCGACGAGACCGGCTTCGGCAGGCCGGGGGTCATCGCATGAGCGGCGAAGGCAGGCCCCGCGTCGAGGTCCCGCGGGCCGACGGGCTGAAGCTGGCGATCGCGAGCATCCGCTGGCACGAGAAGATCACCGGCCGGATGCTGGAGCGCGCGCTCGCCGCCGCCCACGAGGCGGGCATCGCGGAACCGACCGTGGTGCGGGTGCCGGGTTCGATCGAACTCCCGGTGGTGTGCCAGGAACTGGCGCGCGGGCACGACGCGGTGGTGGCGCTCGGCGTCGTCATCCGCGGCGGCACCCCGCACTTCGAGTACGTCTGCGACTCGGTGACCGCCGGGCTGACCCGGGTGGCGCTGGACGAGTCGACGGCGGTCGGCAACGGACTGCTCACCTGCGACACCGACCAGCAGGCCCGGGACCGGGCCGGGTTCCCGGAATCGGTCGAGGACAAGGGCTTCGAGGCGACCGCGGCCGCTCTGGAGACCGCGCTGGTGCTGCGCGACCTGCGCGCCCGCTGACCCGCGTCCGGAGGGCTGTCGCGGGGTGCGCCGCGCTACCGGGCAAACTGGACGCATGCAGTCAGCTGAGGCTCGGGACGAGGTGGCCGGTCCGGAACCGGCGGGAGGTGGGGACGCGGTGGAGTCCTCGGACGCGGTCCGGCCCGTGGTGGTGCGGCCGATCAAGATCCGCCGGGTGGTGATCCCGGTGGCCGTGGTGCTGGTGGTCGTGTTCGCCGTGGTGGCGGTGCTGCTGCGCAACACCCCGACCGGCGTGTACTTCCGGGTGTCGGACCAGATCGCGATGGCCGGGCTGGGCGTGCTGCTGGCCTGCGGGGCGCTGCTGCTGGCGCGGCCGCGGCTGCGCGCCGACCTGTCCGGGCTGGAGGTGCGCAACGTGATCGGCACCCAGCGCTACTCGTGGGACGAGGTGCAGGCCGTCAGCTTCCCGGACGGCGCCGCGTGGGCGCGGTTGGAACTGCCGCAGGACGAGTACGCCTCGGTGATGGCGATCCAGTCCACCGACGGCGCGCACGCCGTGCAGGCCATGCGGGACCTGCGCGAACTCCGCCGCGAGGTGGAGGCCCGCCGCGGCGGGGAGTGACCTGGTGCGAAAACGGGTGGCCCCGGGGGCGCGCCCCCCGCCCCCCCCGGGGGGGGCCCCCCGGTTGAGGAACCCCCCCCCGGGGAACACACCCCGGGGGGGTACCAACCGTGATCGCGGC
>NZ_JAIUKC010000202.1:6588-16667 GCF_020177435.1 Saccharopolyspora sp. 7B
CGGGGCCCGGGGGGCCGCCCCCCCCCCCCGGGGGGGGGGGGGCCCCGGGGGGGGGGGGGGGGCCCGGGGCCCCCCCCGGGGGCCCGGGGCCCCCCCCCCCCGGCCCCCCCCGTTCG
The DNA here is from genome assembly GCF_020177435.1 of Saccharopolyspora sp. 7B. NCBI lineage: Bacteria > Bacillati > Actinomycetota > Actinomycetes > Pseudonocardiales > Pseudonocardiaceae > Saccharopolyspora > Saccharopolyspora sp. 7B. The sequence goes on from NZ_JAIUKC010000202.1 coordinate 6,705, forward strand.
TCGAGCCCCTGTGTCAGGAACGCGACCGGTTGAAGACCAACCGGTAGGCGATCAGCAGGATGAGCGAGCCGATCACGGCCCACACGAAGCTCATGACGCTGAAGCCGGTGACGCCCTGGCCGCCGAACTGGCTGCTGATCCAGCCGCCGAGCAGCCCGCCGACGACGCCGATCAAGATCGTCACGATGATGCCGCCCGGGTCCCTGCCGGGCAGGATGAACTTCGCGATCGCACCCGCGATCAGGCCGAAGATGATCCAGCTGAGGATGCCCACGGTGTCCTCCTTCCGATTCGCGCGCCGGTCTGCGGCGCGCTGCGCACACGCTCATCGACCGGGTTCCCCGCAGTGGCGTCGATCAATCGCGATCTCCACCACCGAGGCACCCGATCAAGCGTTCCGGAGGCTACGCCGTTACCCGCAGTGGCTGATCACGCCCGTCCGGGCGCCGCGGCCGTCGCGGGCTCGGGGCGCACCGCGCCCGCCGCGACCGCCACCAGCAGCGCCAGCGCGGCGGGCACCGCCAGCCCCACCGACAGCCCGAAGCCCTGCGCGAGCAGCCCGATGAACACCGGCCCGGCCAGCAGCCCGCCGTAGGACAGGGTGCTGACCTGCGCCAGGTCCCGCCCGCTGCGCGCCGGGTCCCGGTGCCCGGCGGCGCTGAAGATCTGCGGCACGATGCAGGACAGCCCGACGCCGAACAGCGCGAACCCGCCCAGCGCCGCCACCGGGTGGTGCAGCAGCAGCGCCACCCCGAGCCCGCTGCCCGCGACGACCCCGCACACCCGGACCAGCGGCACCGGTCCGAACCGCCGCACCAGCCCGTCGCCGAGGAACCGGAACAGCCCCATCGTGGCGGAGAACACGGCGTAGCCCAGCGCCGCGAACCCGGTCCCGGTGCCGAGCTCGTCGTGCAGGTACACCGAGGACCAGTCGGCCATCGACCCTTCGCCGACGGAGCAGAAGAACCCGAGCGCGCCGAGGAACACGATCGCCATCGGGAACCCGCGGACCCGCGGCCCGTCCGCGGCGGGCGGCGCGGGCTCCGGCGGCAGCAGCGCGGGCCGGGCCAGCAGGGACAGCGCCAGCAGCGCCGCCCCGGTCAGCGCGAAGTGCGCGGCGGGGCTCATCCCGAGGTGCGCGGCCAGCGCCCCGGAACCGGCGCCGAGCAGCCCGCCGAGGCTGAACGTGGCGTGGAAGGTGCTCATGATCGGCCGCCGGTAGCGCTGCTCCACCCGCACCGCGTGCGAGTTCATCGCCACGTCGATCGTCCCGTGCGCCGCCCCGAACACCACCAGCCCCGCGACCAGCGTCCCCAGCCCGTCCGCCAGGCCGGGTGCCAGCCCGGACAGCGCGACCAGCGCCCCTGCGGGCGGCACCACCCGCGCGCTGCCGAACCGGTCGGTGAGGTGACCGCAGACCTGCATGGCCAGCACCGATCCGGCGGCGACCGCGAACAGCGCCAGCGTCACCCCGCCGTCGTCGAGGCCCAGGTCCTGCTTGATCGTCGGGATCCGCGCCGTCCAGGTGGCCAGCGCGAATCCGCTCACCACGAAGTAGGCGGTCACCGCCCACCGCGCGCGCCGCGCGGCCGCGCCGGGCTCGGCCGGTGTCGTCTCGGGCACCGCTGTCCTCTCGCTCGGAGTCGGGTCCGGCCCGGGGGATTCCCGGTCCGCCGCCCATTCCACCCGGGCGGTGCCGAGACCGGCTCGTCCGGTCTGCGCGAGTTCAACCGATCATCGCGGCACCGTGCCTGTGAAGGGGGCGAACGGGTGAGGGACAATGGCGCAGGCGTCGAGAGCCGGGGATCCCGGCACGCGCGCCGGGACCCGGCTCCGGCGCGGCCGCCGAGCGGGGGGCACCGGTGCGGCCGGGCGGCGATGGAGGAGGAGACCGTGAGCGTGGCCCAGGAGCGAAATCTTCGGCTGGTGCGGGACGAGCCCCGCGCGCCCGCCGTCCGGATCGGTGACATCCACCTGCGCAACCGGCTGGTCACCGCGTCGAGCCTGCTGGGCTACGGCGTCGCGAACTCCAAGCTGGTGCCCTACGGCATGAGCCCGATCTCGATGTTCGTCCCGCTGGAGCGCTTCGGCGCCGTCACCACCCGCACCGTCACCGTGGAGCCGCGCGAGGGCCACTTCACCACCCAGGACGTGTGGCCGCTGCACGAGGTCCCGGCGCTGCTCAAGCGCTACGGGCAGGCGCTGCGCCAGGTCGACGGCGGCTGGATGAACGCGTTCGGCTGGTGCAACGTCGGCATCGACGCCTACCTGCGCGACTACTACCCGCGCACCCGCTCGCAGAACACGATCATCTCGGTCGGCGGGTTCTCCCCCGAGGAGTTCGTCACCCTGGTGGAGAAGGTCAACGCGGCGGTGCCCGCCGGCGACATCGCGGCGGTCGAGTTCAACGTCTCCTGCCACAACGTCAACTTCGACTTCAACGCGATCATCGAGCAGGTGCTGGCGCAGGCGGTGCCGCGCAGCGACCACCCGGTGATCCTCAAGCTGTCCTCGGACTACGACTACATCGCGCACGCGAAGCTGGCCGCCCGGCACGGGGTGTCCGCGCTGACCGCGATCAACACGGTGAAGGGCCTGCGGCTGGACCCGAACACCGGGCAGCCGCTGCTGAAGAACGGGTTCGGCGGGCTGTCCGGGCGGGCCATCAAGCCGATCGGGCTGCGCGTGGTGAAGGAGCTGCGCGACGCCGGGGTGAAGCTGCCGATCATCGGTACCGGTGGCATCCGCAGCTTCGACGACTGCCGCGAGTACTTCTGGGCCGGGGCGGACGCGGTGAGCATGGGCAGCGCCAGCTGGTTCGCCAGCTACCCGGGCTACGCGCTGTCGCCGGTGCACGGCGCCCGCATCCGCGGCGTGCTCCGCCGCATCGAGCACTACCGGCCGCCGAACCGCTGAGGTCGACCGCCCCTCCCCGCGGTGCCCGGGCTCACCGGAAATGGTGATCTTGGGAAATGCCGATCGGATGAATGATCTCGACACGAACGGGTCCCGGAACGTTGACTCTCCGGGGGCGGGATCACCGGTCCAGCACGCGAACTGGGAGGGGCGCATGTCCGGTTACGGGACGTTCGGGAGCAGCCTGCGGGACCTGCCGAGGCTGCGGCAGTCCAGGCGGGGCCGCGTCTCCAGCTGGGATCGGACCGGCGGCAACACCGACAACATCCGGCTCGCGCCGGGGGAGAGCCGCGAGCTGGCGCGGCTCACCGGACCCGGTGCGGTGACCCACATCTGGTGCACGGTCGCCGTCGAGGACGGGCCGCACCGGCCCGAGGTGGAGGGCGACTACCTGCGCAGGCTCGTCCTCAAGATCACCTGGGACGACGCCTCGCACCCGAGCGTGCTGGTACCGCTCGGCGACTTCTTCGGCATCGGCCACGGGCGCACCGAGAACTTCGTGTCCGCGCCGCTGCAGATGAGCCCGCAGGACGGCAAGGGCTTCAACTGCTGGTTCGCCATGCCCTTCGCCGAAGGCGCCCGGTTCGAGCTGATCAGCGAGCTCAGCCTCAAAACGGTGATCTTCTACTACTACGTCGACTACGAGCAGTACCAGCAGGCCGACCCCGATCTCGGCTACTTCCACGCGCAGTGGCGCCGCGAGGACCCCACCGACGGCGTCGAGCAGGGCGACCAGAGCAACGACGAGTTCCTGTTCGGCGGCACCAACCTCGACGGGGCGGGCAACTACGTGATCCTGCGGGCCGAGGGCCGCGGGCACTACGTCGGATCGGTGCTCAACGTGCACAACCTGCGTTCCACCACCGACTGGAACTGGTACGGCGAAGGCGACGACATGATCTTCATCGACGGTGAGCCGTGGCCGCCGCGGCTGCACGGCACCGGCACCGAGGACTACTTCAACACCGCCTGGTGTCCCAGCCAGCCGTACCACGCGCCCTACCACGGACTCACGCTGCCGGGCGGGCGGAACTGGAGCGGGCAGGTGTCCTACTACCGGTTCCACGTGGAGGACCCGATCACCTTCGACTCGTCGATCGAGGTGAGCATCGAGCACGGGCACGCCAACAAGCGCTCCGACGACATCTCCTCGGTCGCCTACTGGTACCAGACCCTGCCGTCGAAGCCCTTCGGCCTGCTGCCGGTGCACGACAGGTTGCCGCACCCGCTGTGAGCTCCCCGCCGGTCCCGCCGCGGGCGGGGCCGGTCAGGGCGAGTCGGCCGGGCGGTTCGCGGTCAGCGCCCACAGCACCGCCACGTCGCCCGCGATGATCAGCAGCGACCACAGCGGCTGGTACGGGACGAACAGGAACCCCGCCACCGCGCTGAGCACCGCCAGGGCCGGGGGCGCCGGACGGGACCGGCGGCCGGCGGTCAGCAGCCCGGTCCCCGCGACCGCCACCAGCACGCCCAGCACCAGGTGCAGCCAGCCCCACGTCGCCACGTCGTAGCCGAACACGTAGCTGCCCAGCACCACCAGGAACAGGTCCGCCGCGACCGTCGCCACGGCCACGGCCACGTGGAACGCGCCCACCAGCACCAGCATGATCCCGGCGAACCGCACCGGCCCCCGCGCCCGGGCACCGCCGGTGCGGCGCACGGCGTGCGCGCCGCCGTGCCCGACCTGCGCCATCGTTGATCAACTCCTCGTCCTCGCGCGCTCCGCCGGGCCGACCCGGCGGGCCTCCCAGGACATCGCGTGACGGCGGCACCACCCAGGGGCGAAGGTCCCCGAGCGGGCCCCGATGCCGTGACGGGGAGTGTCGGCCGCGCACGTAGGGTGGAGCCGTGGCCGACCCGTCGACGTACCGCCCAGCGCCCGGAACCGTTCCGGACGCCCCCGGCGTGTACCGCTTCCACGACGCCGAGGGGCGGATCATCTACGTCGGGAAGGCGAAGAGCCTGCGCAGCAGGCTGGCGAACTACTTCGCGGACCTCTCCGGGCTGCACCCGCGCACCCGGCGGATGGTCACCACCGCCACCGGCGTGCGCTGGACCGTCGTCGGCACCGAGGTGGAGGCGCTGCAGCTGGAGTACTCCTGGATCAAGGAGTACGACCCTCGGTTCAACGTGCGCTACCGGGACGACAAGTCCTACCCGGTGCTGGCGGTGACCCTGCACGAGGAGTACCCGCGGCTGCACGTCTACCGCGGCCCGCGCCGCAAGGGCGTGCGCTACTTCGGCCCGTACGCGCACGCGTGGGCGATCCGGGAGACGCTGGACACGCTGCTGCGCGTGTTCCCGGCCCGCACCTGCTCCAGCGGGGTGTTCAAGCGGCACGGGCAGATCGGGCGGCCCTGCCTGCTCGGCTACATCGGCAAGTGCTCGGCGCCGTGCGTGGGCCGGGTCGACGCCGACGAGCACCGGGCCATCGTGGACGACTTCTGCGACTTCCTCAGCGGCCGCACCGACACCCTGATGCGCAAGCTGGACCGCGAGATGAAGGAGGCGTCCGCCGAGCTGGAGTTCGAGCGGGCCGCCCGGCTGCGCGATGACCTGGAAGCGCTGCGCCGCGCCATGGAGAAGCAGGCGGTGGTGCTCGGCGACGGCACCGACGCCGACGTGATCGCCTTCGCCAAGGACGAGCTCGCCGCCGCGGTGCAGGTCTTCCACATCCGCGGCGGCCGGGTGCGCGGCCAGCGCGGCTGGGTCATCGACCTGGAGGCCGAGACCGAGCTCGCCGAGCTCACCGGCCGGTTCCTCACCCAGTTCTACGGGGAGCAGGCGGCGTTGGCCGACCAGGCCGACGCGGGCGGCACCCCGGTCCCGCGCGAGGTGCTGGTGCCGGAGGTCCCCGAGGACGCCGAAGCACTGGGGCAGTGGCTCGGCGAGCTGCGCGGCAGCCGCGTGGACCTGCGGGTGCCGCAGCGCGGCGACAAGCGGACCTTGATGGAGACCGTGGAGCGCAACGCCAAGGAGGCGTTCACCCAGTACAAGCTGCGCCGCGCCGGTGACCTCACCGCCCGCTCGGCGGCGCTGCAGGAGCTGCAGGAGGCGCTGGAGCTGGACACCGCGCCGCTGCGCATCGAATGCGTGGACGTCAGCCACGTGCAGGGCAGCGACGTGGTGGCCTCGCTGGTGGTGTTCGAGGACGGGGTGCCGCGCAAGTCGGAGTACCGCCGGTTCTCGGTGCGCGAAGGCGCCGAGGGCGGCGACGTGGGCTCCATCGACGAGGTGGTGCGCCGCCGGTTCGCCCGCTACCTCAAGGAGACCGGTGCCGCGGAGACCGGCACCGGGCAGCTCGGTGCGGGGGAGGCCGACGCGGGAGCGTCCGGCACAGCAGAACCCGACGTGGCGGGTTCCGGCACACCGGGTTCCGCCGCCGGGCAGTCCGGCGCACCGGACCAGGACGCCGGGCGGCCCACCAGCGAGTCCGAAGTGGACGTCCGCGCCGCCTCCGGCGAGGTCGCCGACCTCGACGGTCCGGCCCCCGGCATCGACCCGGAGACCGGCCGCCCCCGCAAGTTCGCCTACCCGCCGAACCTGCTCGTCATCGACGGCGGCGCGCCGCAGGCCAACGCCGCGGCAGACGCGCTCACCGAACTCGGCGTCACCGACGTCGCCGTGATCGGCCTCGCCAAGCGCCTCGAAGAGGTGTGGCTGCCCAACGAGCCCGACCCGGTCATCCTGCCCCGCACCAGCGAGGCGCTGTACCTGTTGCAACGGGTGCGCGACGAAGCGCACCGGTTCGCGATCACCTACCACCGGCAGAAGCGCTCCAAGCGGCTCAGCCGGTCCGTGCTCGATTCCGTCCCCGGGCTTGGGGAAGCCCGGAAGACCGCCCTGCTGAAGCACTTCGGTTCGGTGCGCAAGCTCAAGCAGGCGAGGATCGAGGACATCATGGCGGTACCCGGCTTCGGCAGGCGTACCGCCGAGACCGTGTGCGCGGCCCTGGCCGCCGAGGCGGCCGGGGCAGGCGGGGGAGACACCAGCACTGAAGGGGAGAATCAGTGAGCGAGGAGAAGTCGGGCATCGAGGTCGCCGTCGTCAGCGGCCTTTCCGGCGCCGGGCGCAGCACCGCCGCCAAATGCCTGGAGGACCTGGGCTGGTTCGTCGTGGACAACCTGCCCCCCGAACTGATCGCGACGATGGTGGAGCTGGGGGCGCGTTCCAGCGGCGCGATCACCCGCGTCGCGGTCGTGATGGACGTGCGCAGCCGCGCGTTCACCGAGGACCTCGGCTCGGTCATCAAGGACCTGGACGCCCGCGGCTACAAGCCGAAGGTGCTGTTCCTGGAGGCCACCGACGAGGTGCTGATCCGCCGCTTCGAGCAGGTGCGCCGCGGCCACCCGCTGCAGGGCGAGGGGCGGCTCGCCGACGGCATCGCCAACGAGCGCGCGCTGCTGTCCCGGCTGCGCTCCGAGGCCGACCTGGTCGTGGACACCACCGGGCTGTCCGTGCACCAGCTGCGCACCAAGATCGAGGACGCGTTCGGCACCGAGGCCGAGACCCGCACCCGGGTCACCGTGCTGTCCTTCGGCTACAAGTACGGGCTGCCGATGGACGCGGACCTGGTGATGGACTGCCGGTTCCTGCCGAACCCGTTCTGGATCCCGGAGCTGCGCGAGTTCAACGGCCTCGACGAGGAGGTCCGCAACTACGTGCTCGGGCAGGAAGGTGCCGAGGAGTTCCTGGAGAGCTACCAGGGCCTGCTGCGGCTGGTCGGCGCCGGCTACCACCGGGAGGGCAAGCGGTACCTGACGCTGGCGCTGGGCTGCACCGGCGGCAAGCACCGCAGCGTCGCCCTCGTCGAGGAGATGGCCCGCAGGCTCGCCGACGACGAAGGGATGATGGTCAAGACCGTCCACCGGGACCTGGGGCGCGAGTGAGCTCGGCCGCACCACCGCACGACCCCGCCGAGCGCCCGCTGCGCGCGGTCGCGCTCGGCGGCGGGCACGGCCTGCAGGTCACCCTCGCCGCGCTGACCCGGCTCACCCCGGACGTCACCGCCGTGGTCACCGTCGCCGACGACGGCGGTTCCTCCGGGCGGTTGCGCCGCGAACTCGGGATGCTGCCGCCCGGCGACCTGCGCAAGGCGTTGGCCGCGCTGGCTTCGCCGGACGAGAACGGGCAGCGCTGGGCGCAGGTGTTCCAGCACCGCTTCGGCGGCAACGGGGCGCTGGCCGGGCACGCCGTCGGGAACCTGCTGCTGGCCGGGCTGCTCGACGTGGTCGGCGACCCGGTCGCGGTGCTCGACGAGGCCTGCCGGCTGGTCGGCGCTCGCGGCCGGGTGCTGCCGATGTCCGGCGAGCCGCTCGACATGGAGGCCGAGGTGGTGGGCCTGGACGCGGACCCGGACGCGGTGCGCACCATCCGCGGCCAGGTCGCGATCGCCAGCACACCGGGCCGGGTGAAGAAGGTCCGGCTCACCGCGGCGAACGGCGAGCAGCGCACCCCGCAGGCCTGCCCGCACGCGGTGCGCGCGGTGCTGGACGCGGACGTGGTGCTGCTCGGCCCCGGATCCTGGTTCACCAGCGTGCTGCCGCACCTGCTGGTCCCGGAGCTGCACGAGGCGCTGGTGTCCACGAGCGCGCGGCGCGTGGTGGTGCTCAACCTCGTCCCACAACCGGGCGAAACGGCGGGTTTCTCCCCGGAGCAACATCTCGACGTACTCTCGCAGCACGCACCGCGGTTGTCCGTGGACGCCGTCCTCGCGGACGCCGGATCGGTGCCGACACCTGATCGGCTTCGTGCTGCGGCGACCGGGCTGGGTGCGCAAACTCTGCTCGACACTGTCGCCTCGCCCGCCGCGCCGGGCAGGCACGACCCGGAGGCGCTCGCGGCGAGCCTGGCGGCCGCGTTGGAGAGGAGGAGTGACCGGTGGCGATGACCGCGGCGGTCAAAGACGAACTGAGCCGGTTGCCGGTGACCAAGACCTGCTGCCGCAGATCCGAGGTCTCCTCACTGCTGCGGTTCGCGGGCGGGCTGCACATCGTCGGCGGCCGGGTCGTGGTGGAAGCCGAGCTGGACAGCGGTTCCTCGGCGCGCAGGCTGCGCAAGGAGGTGCACGAGCTGTTCGGGCACACCTCCGACGTGCACATGATCACGTCCGGTGGCCTGCGCAAGGGCACCCGCTACGTGGTGCGCGTCGTCAAGGACGGCGAGAGCCTCGCCCGCCAGACCGGGCTGCTGGACCCCCGCGGACGTCCGGTGCGCGGGCTGCCCGCGCACGTCGTCTCCGGCGGCTCCTGCGATTCCGAATCGGCCTGGCGCGGAGCTTTCCTCGCGCACGGCTCGCTCACCGAACCCGGCCGGTCCTCCGCGCTGGAGGTCACCTGCCCGGGACCGGAGGCGGCGCTCGCCCTGGTCGGCGCGGCCCGGCGGCTCGGCGTGCAGGCCAAGTCCCGCGAGGTCCGCGGCGCCGACCGCGTCGTGGTCCGCGACGGCGACGCCATCGGCGCGCTGCTGACCAAGCTCGGCGCGCACTCCAGCGTGCTGTCCTGGGAGGAGCGCCGGATGCGCCGGGAGGTGCGGGCCACCGCGAACCGGCTGGCGAACTTCGACGACGCGAACCTGCGCCGCTCGGCCCGCGCCGCGGTCGCCGCGGCCGCCCGCGTGCAGCGCGCGCTGGACCTGCTCGGCCCCACCGCGCCGGACCACCTGCTGGTGGCCGGGCGGCTGCGGCTCGCGCACCGGCAGGCGTCGCTGGAGGAGCTCGGCCAGCTCGCCGACCCGCCGATGACCAAGGACGCGGTGGCCGGCCGGATCCGCCGCCTGCTGGCGATGGCCGACAAGCGGGCCCGGGAGCTCAACCTCCCCGACACCGAATCCGCGGTCACCTCGGAACTGCTCGAAGCCGAGGTGTGACGGCCGGGGGGGGGGGCGCCGGGGGGGGGGGGGCGCCGCGGGGGGGGGGGCCCCGCGGGGGCCCGCGCCGGGACCGGGGGGGGGGGGGGGGGCCGCGCCGCGGACGTCCCCGTCGGCGACCGCAGCACGGTGTCCATCCAGCTGAAGACCTTGCTGGGCGCGAAGAACCTGGCGCTGCGT
>NZ_JAIUKC010000203.1:0-16612 GCF_020177435.1 Saccharopolyspora sp. 7B
GGGCCGGATCGGGGGCCTGCCCCCGGCGCCCCCCCCCGGCGGGGGGGGGCGGGGCGGGGGGGGGGGGGCGGGGCGCGGCCCCCCCCCCCCCCCCCCCCCACGTCGGCCCGCGCGTCCCCGGCCCGGGCGATCTCGTCGAGCACCGCGAGCTGGTCCGGGGTGGGGCGGGTCCGGAAGTCGGCGAGGAACGCGGCCGAGTCCTCCCGCGCGGTGACGACCATCGCGTCCAGCGCGACGACCAGTTCGTCGCCGTCGCGCAGCTCGACGTCCCGCTCGGTCGGCCGCACCCGCAGCCACATCCGGGCGGCGGGCCCGCACACCGGGTCCTCGCGCAGCCCGCGCACCGCGGCCACGCCTTCGTCGCCGGTGTGCTCCAGCAGCCACAGCGCGCCGAGGCGCACCTCCGGGTCGTCGACCCGGCGCAGCAGGTCGGCGAGTTCCACGGCGGCCGCCGCCCGGCCGCGCACCCCGACCCAGCCCGCGACGACCTCGTCCACCACGTCCGCCGGGCCGCCCGGCAGCGCGAGCACCACCACCTCGGCGGGCAGCGCGATCGCCTCCTCCACCGTCGGGGCGACGAAGCCGTACCCGCGCAGCGAGCCGTGCGCGGCCCACACCCCCAGCGGCAGCAGTTCCACCACCGCGCGGTCCGCCGATCCGGGCGCGAACGCCTCGATGCGCTCCAGCAGTTCCGGCAGGTCGGTGCGGTAGCGGCGCAGCACGCCCAGCGCCTCCCAGAGCCGCAGCACCCGGTCCACCACCCGCGCCACCGCGGGCCGGGCATCGGCCCGGTCGGTGATCGCGTGCAGCACCAGGCCCACCACTTGCTCGACCGGCACCGCGCCGGTGTTGGTGTAGAGCGCGCTGAGCACGCCCTGCACCAGCTCCGGGAACGCGTCCTCGCCGTCGAGCAGCCCGTCCAACAGCTCGGCGTCGTCCCCGGCCACCTCGTCGAGCAGCACGAACGATTGCCACAGCCGCGTCCACAGCACGCCCGGTTCGGCCAGCAGCGGGGTGCTGATCGCGCTGCGCACCACCCGGTCGTCGATGATCCGCACCAGGTGCGCGCGATCCGCCCACGCCGCGGTGGCCGGCGCCAGGTCCGGCTCGCAGTCCAGCTCCGCGGCCAGCTCCGTCCCGTCGCCGAGTTCGCGGCCGGTGCCGGTCCAGTGCAGCAACGCGGCCATCCGCGCGATGATCGGGGTGCCCGCCGCTTCGACATCCGGCGTCGCACCATCCGGGATGCGCATCGGTGGCAGCCAGTGCACCGGGACGGGCAGCGGTTCCCGGTCGGCCCGTTCCTCGACGGCGCGCAACACGGCCCGGTCCAGCTCGATCTCGCCGTCGTCCACCGCGGCGACGAACCGGGCGAACTCGCCCTCCGCACCGAGGTCGACGCCGTGCTCCCGCGCGGCCAGCGACCAGAACTTCTCCGGTCCCCACTCGGCGGGTTCGGCCATCGCCGCCAGGAAGGCGGGCACGGCCTCGTCGATCGCCGCGTGCAGCGCGGGCACCGGGTCGCTGCCGGACATCAGCAGCCGCTCCCCGGCGAGGAAGTCGATCCAGTCGTGCAGCAGTGCGGGCACCGCCGCCCAGCGGGGCAGCACCAGGTGCCGGGGCGCCACCTCGGTGAGCACCCGCACCAGGTCGGGCGCGGTCCAGCGGGCGAGCAGCCCGTCCCGCGCGCACTTGTCCCGCAGCAGCACGCCGAGCAGGTCGGGCGCGTCGGGGCGCGCGCCGAACCGCTCGGACAGCGCGGCGGCGGAGGCGGCGAAGCCGTCCACCTCACCGTGCAGGAAAACGGTGCGCATCGCTTCGCCCTTCGCCGCGGCCGGTACCGGATGTGATCGAGGGTAGGGAGCGGGCGTTGATCACTCCGGCAGCGCGTGCCCCGGCGTGTCGGCCCGGCGCGCCCGGTGCTCGCCCGCGACGCGGTCGTCCGAGGTCACGGCGATCGGGTGCGCGGCGGAAAACCGATTGTTCACCCACCCGAGTCGCACTAGCGTTCGCCGCATGCGGATCCGGGAGTTCGTCGAGGCCGACTGGCCCGAGGTGTGGCCGATCCTCCGCGAGGTGGCGCGCGCGGGCGAGACGTTCTGCTACGAGCGGGACCTGTCCGCCGAGCAGGCCCGCGAGCTCTGGCTGGAACGGCCGCCGGGCCGCACCACCGTCGCCGAGGTCGACGGGCGGGTGCTGGGCACCGCCAAGATGGGGCCGAACCGGGCGGGCCCCGGCGCGCACGTGTCCACCGCGAGCTTCATGGTCGCCGCGGAGGCGCGCGGCGGAGGCGTCGGCGGCGGGCTGTGCGCGGACGCCCTGTCCTGGGCGCGCGGCGCCGGCTACGCGGGGATGCAGTTCAACGCGGTCGTCGAGTCGAACCGGTCGGCCGTCGCGCTCTACGAGCGGCTCGGCTTCGCGGTGATCGGCACCGTGCCCGGCGCGTTCGAGCACCCCGAGCTGGGCCGGATCGGCCTGCACGTCATGTACTGCCCGTTCTGATCCCCGGTTCTGATCCCTCGTTCTGATACCCCGTTCTGATCCCTCGTTCTGATCCAGGAGTGCTCGTGCCCGTCGAACGTCCCGCCCCGCCGACGACCGGCGCCGAACGACCGATGCTGCGCGCCTACCTGGACTTCCACCGGGCGACGCTGGCGATGAAGTGCGACGGCCTCGGCGACGAGGACCTGCGCAGGCGCGCGTCCCCGCCGTCCGAGCTGAGCCTGCTCGGCCTGCTGCGGCACCTGGCCGAGGTCGAGCGGGCCTGGTTCCGCCGCACCATCGCGGGCGAGGACGTCCCGCTGGTGTGGTCCGCGGACGGGGACTTCCAGGCCGCCTACGACCCGAGCGGCTGCACCGGGGCGGAGGCGTTCGCCGCGTGGCGCGCCGAGGTCGAGCACTCCCGCCGCATCGAGCGCGAAGCCGAGTCCCTCGACGTCGTGGCCCGCGACCCGCGCTCCGGCACCGACGTCTCGCTGCGCCTGGTGCTGCTGCACCTGATCCACGAGTACGCCCGCCACAACGGCCACGCCGACCTCCTCCGCGAAGCCATCGACGGCACCACCGGCGCCTGACCGGCTGTGCCGGAACGCCGCTCGCAGGCGAGGCGCCCTCGTTATCGTCCGCTGCATGGCGAATCCGCACGTGCAGGAGCCCTGGTCGGCCCGGTTCGACTGGGGGCCGGCCGGCGCCGAGACCTTGGCCGGGGCGTCCGACCTGGTCGCCGTCGTCGACGTGCTGTCCTTCACCACCGCGCTGACCGTCGCGGTCGACGCGGGGATCGAGGTCTTCCCGTTCCGCTGGCGGGACCGGCGTGCGGCGCGGTTCGCGCAGGAGCGCGACGCCGTGCTCGCCGTCGGCCGGTCGGAGGCGCGACCGGGGCAGATCAGCCTCTCCGCGAGCACCATCCGCACGGCCGACCGAGTCACGAGGCTCGTCCTGCCGTCGCCGAACGGCTCGACGATCGCGCACGACGTCGCCGCCGACGGCACTCCGCTGATCGGCGTCAGCCTGCGCAACGCCACCGCCGCCGCGGACTGGACGCTGCGTCGGCTCGCGTCGGCCCCCGGTGCGTCGGTCGCGGTCATCGCCGCGGGCGAGCGCCGTCCGGACGGCTCGTTGCGCCCCGCCGTCGAGGACCTGTGGGGCGCCGGCGCCTACCTCACCGCGCTCGAGGCCCGGGGGTTCGGCCCGTTCTCCCCCGAGGCGTTCACCGCGGCCGCCGCCTACCGCGCGGTCGCCGGCGAGCTCTCCGCGCGGCTGCGCGCGAGCGCGAGCGGGCGGGAACTCATCGAGGGGCGTTTCGGCGACGACGTCGAGATCGCCGCGGAAGTGGACCTGAGCACCGCGGTGCCCGTCCTCCGGGGCGAGAGCTTCACCGCGGCCTGATCTCGCGCCCGCTGGGCACCAGGCCCTATTCGGGGGCCATGTCGACGAAGCGGCTGTAGTGCAGCTGGTGGGCGACGGTGATCGTGGCCTGCGGACCGGCGCGGTGCTTGGCCAGGATGAGGTCGGCCTCGCCCATCCGGGGGTCGTCGCGTTCGAACGCGTCCGGCCGGTTGATCAGGATCACCATGTCCGCGTCCTGTTCCAGGGAACCGGATTCACGCAGGTCCGAGAGCTGCGGGCGCTTGTCGGTGCGCTGTTCGGGACCTCGGTTCAGCTGGGAGATCGCGACGACGGGGACTTCCAGCTCCTTGGCGAGCAGCTTGAGGTTACGGGAGAACTCCGAGACCTCCTGCTGCCGGGATTCGACGCGCTTGCCGGAGGTCATCAGCTGCAGGTAGTCCACGACGACCAGCTGGATGTCGGCGCGCTGCTTGAGCCGCCGCGCCTTCGCGCGGATCTCCATCATGGTCAGGTTCGGCGAGTCGTCCACGTACAGCGGCGCCTCGCTGATCTCGCTCATCCGCCGCGCGAGCCGCGTCCAGTCGTCGTCGGTCATGCGGCCACCGCGCATGTCGCCGAGCCGGATGCGCGCCTCCGCGGAGAGCATGCGCATCACGATCTCGGTCTTGCCCATCTCCAGGGAGAAGATGACGCTGGCCAGGCCGTGCTTGATCGACGCGGTGCGGGCGAAGTCCAGCCCGAGCGTGGAGTTGTGCGTGGGAACCATGCCGCGCCCGGCGAGGTACAGGTGGTCGGGGGCGTCGACCTCGACGCAGCGCACCGGCACGCTCGGCACCTCCCGGACGGCGACGACGCGGCGCGGCGGCTCGGCCCGGTCCTGCCGGGCCTCCTTGTGCTCGGCGTTCTTCGCGGGCAGCCGGAACACCTCGTCGGGGCCGCTGTCGAACACGATCGCCACCCGGTCGAAGCCGCCGTGCGCGGAGTCCGCGATCCGGGTGCCGCAGGTGTAGCCGAGGCCGAGCAGCAGCTCCCGCACCCGCACCGAGAGCGGCTCGCTGATCTCCAGCCGCAGCCTGCCGTCGGCGTCGACGGAACCGGCGGCGTCGAGCAGTCCGGCCAGCAGCGCGCGGCGCTGATCCTCGCTGGCGCGCAGGTACGCGGACGGCAGGTCGTGGTCGTCCCAGGCGCCGAACCGGGCGAGCGCGGCGGGGATGTCCACGCCGAACTCGGGTTTCAGGGCGTCCTGTTCCGCGGCGCCCTCCTCTGCGGGGTACTCGACGACGGCGCCGACGGTCGTGACCTCGGCGTCCGCGGGTTCGGCGGCGTGCGCGAGCCCGGCCAGCTCCAGCAGTTCCGGTTCACCGCGCACCGCACCGGACTCATCGCCCGCGGCGAGCCACACCCCGAGCGCGTACGGCGCCACCGGCAGCTCCCGCTGCGGCAGGCGCAATCCGGCGTGCGCGGGGAGTTCGTGGTCGGTGCCGGTGGCGGCGAGCTCGGCGGTGGTGCGGACTTGCCCGTCGGAGAGCCGCCACTGGTGCTGGGCGTCGGCGACGAGGACGCCGCCGTCGGAGAACTCGACCTCGAAGCACGGGCGGTCGGTGAGCACCTCGGTCGCGCGCAGCACCCGGATGGGCCGCCCGGACAGGCCGATCAGCTCGTCGCCGACGGCGACCTCGCCCATCGTGGTCCAGCCACCGGGGGTGGGCAGCGGTGTGTCCAGCGCGAGCGCCTTGCCGACACCGGGCCGCGCCGCGACGATGATCATCTGCCCGCCGTGCAGCCCGTTGGTGACCTCGTCGAGGTCGACGAAGCCGGTGGGGATGCCCTGGGACTGGCCGCCGCGGGAGGCGATGGCGTCGATCTCGTCCATCGTCGGCTGCAGCAGGTCTTCCAGCGCCGCGTAGTCCTCGCTGGTGCGGCGCTCGGTGACGTCGTAGATGGCGGCCTGCGCGCGGTCCACGACCTCTTCGATCGCGGAGCCCTCGGCGCCGTGGTAGCCGAGCTGCACGATGCGGGTGCCCGCTTCGACCAGCCGCCGCAGCACGGCCTTCTCCGCGACGATCTCGGCGTAGTAGCCGGCGTTGGCGGCGGTCGGCACGCTGGCGATCAGCGTGTGCATGTAGGGGGCGCCGCCGATGCGCTGCAGCTCCTGGCGGCGTTCGAGCTCGGCGGAGACGGTGATCGCATCGGCGGGTTCGCCGCGGCCGTACAGGTCGAGGACGCAGTTGTAGATGGCCTGGTGCGCGGGCCGGTAGAAGTCGTTCGGGGTCAGCACCTCGACGACGTCGGCGATGGCGTCCTTGCTCAGCATCATGCCGCCGAGCACGGACTGCTCCGCGGCCAAGTCCTGCGGGGGCTGGCGTTCGAAGCCGGAGTCCCCGTTCGACGCGGGCTGTGCGCCTCGTTCGTCTGCCAACGCCACGGGTACCCGTCACCTCCGACACCGTCACCCGCCACCGCTGCGGGCGGCCTTACTGGTCGCGCGATCCACGACGGCGTCCCCGGTGCGGGAGCCGGCCGGCGCGCACCGGCCGATCACGATCCGTCACGCGCGGGCGCGTGGGGGAAGCTAGATCGCTCGCATGGACCAGGCAAACCGAGCTGTGGACAACTATCGGGACAACCTGTGGACAGCTGGGGACAAGTCGCGGATACCTGTGTACAACTCGGCGGAACCGATGGGGACAACCTGGGGACAACCAACCAAGATCATCCGAAAACCACAGGTCAGCCCTTGTGGACTGCTTGTGGAGAAATCTGTTGAAAAACCCGCGGCGTGTCGCGGGGAACTGCTCGTTCGGCGTGTCGGATTCGACGGCGCACGAACGAGTTCCGTGACCGTCAAGCGGACGAACGAGTGATCATCGCCGTCCGCCGCCGAACGGCGGAACCCGGCAGCGGCCGAGCGCCGCAGCACATGACCGGACGCATCGGCGGAAGCCCGGGAAGCCCGGACTCCCGCCGAACGAACGCGTACCGGGGTCAGCTCGCGGCCGACACCTGGACGTTCACCGACGCCTTGACGTCGGGGTGCAGCCGGACGTCGACCCCGTGCTTGCCCAGGGCCTTGATGTGGCCGCGCAGGTCCACCGAGCGCTTGTCCAGGTTCGGGCCACCGGCCTTGCGCACCGCGGCCACGACATCGGCGGCGGTGATCGAACCGAACAGCTTGCCCTGACCCGAGACCTTGGCGGTCAGCGTGACCGGACCGAGGTCCTGCAGCTGGGCCTTCAGCTCCTGGGCGTGCTCCAGGTTGCGGACCCGGCGGGCCTCCTGGGTGCGGCGGATCGTCTCGATCTGCTTCTGCGCGCCCTTGGTGGCGACGATGGCCAGGCCGCGCGGCAGCAGCAGGTTGCGCGCGTAGCCGTCCTTGACCTCGACGATGTCACCCGACTCGCCCAGGCCGGCCACGTCAGCAGTCAGAATGATCTTCACGACGTGTCTCCTTCTAGCGTCTCTCACGAGACCGCGGACATCCGGGACCGCGCGCCGGAGCAGCGCGGACCGGACGAGCGGTCTCGAATCAGCGGGCGGTCGAGGTGTAGGGCAGCAGCGCCATCTCGCGGGCGTTCTTCACCGCGATGGCGACGTCGCGCTGGTGCTGGCTGCAGTTGCCGGTCACCCGACGGGCGCGGATCTTGCCGCGGTCCGAGATGTACTTGCGCAGCAGCGTCGTGTCCTTGTAGTCGATGCTCTGCGCAGCGCGGTCCTTGCAGAACACGCAGACCTTCTTCTTAGGCTTGCGCACAGGCGCCTTGGCCATGGTCTTCCTCCTGGAAAGCTATTACGAGTCGAGTGAGCGCGCGGGCGTCAGAACGGCGGTTCGTCGCTGAACCCGCCGCCGGAAGAACCGGCGGGGGGAGCGGAACCCCACGGGTCGTCGGCAGGCGCGGACTGGCCGCCGCCACCACCGAAACCACCGCCGCCGCCACCGCGGCTGACCTTGTTCACCTTGGCGGTCGCGTACTTCAGGGAGGGCCCGATCTCGTCGACCTCGAGCTCGACGACGGTGCGCTTCTCGCCTTCCTTCGTCTCGAAGGAACGCTGGCGCAACCTGCCCTGCGCGATGACCCGCATGCCGCGGGTCAGCGTCTCGGCCACGTTCTCCGCGGCCTGGCGCCAGATGTTGCAGCGCAGGAACAGCGCCTCGCCGTCCTTCCACTCGCCGGACTGGCGGTCGAAGGTGCGGGGCGTCGAGGCGATCGTGAAGTTCGCCACGGCGGCACCGGAAGGTGTGAAGCGCAGCTCCGGGTCGGCGGTGAGGTTGCCGACCACCGTGATTACCGTTTCACCGGCCATCGCCTGGACTCCGTCCTTGACATGCGGGGTCTCTTGACATGCGGGTCACCTGAAGTGCGGATCGCCGCCAACGGACCGGACGAGTCCGGTCGCGGTTGCTCAGGCCGAGGCCTCGGAGCGGTTGGCGTGCTTGGTCGCCTTCGCGGCCGCGCGGGCCACGCGGGCCTCCTTGCGCGGTTCGGCGACGCGCCGCTGCACCTTGGTGCGCAGGATCGTCTCGTTCAAGTTCAGCTGGCGGTCCAGCTCCTTGATCGAGGCGGGCTCGCTGTTGATGTCCACGACGACGTAGATGCCCTCGCCCTGCTTCTCGATCTCGAAGGCGAGCCGGCGACGGCCCCACACATCGAGCTTCTCGACGCTGCCACCGTCGTTGCGGATGACCTTGAGGAAGTTTTCCAGGGACTGAGGCACGGTGCGCTCGTCCAGGCTCGGGTCGAGGATGACCATGAGCTCGTAATGACGCATGAAGACCACTCACCTCCTGTGGACTCACGGCCACGGACTTTCCGTGGCAGGAGGGTCCTTCACGAACCCGGCAAGGCTAGCAACCAGGTCCGACAGGCCGGTGAGCCGGGTACCGCCGAGGTCAGGCGCGGCGCAGCACCCAGGTGCGGACCAGCGCCGCGGTGACCCCGGCCAGCGAGATCGCCGCGATGAGCACCGGCAGCGCCACCCGGTCGCCCTGGCTCATCGGCAGCGCTTCGGCCTTGCCCGCGGCCCGGACCTCCTCGCGGGCGGCCTGCTCGGCCCGCACCCGCTCCTGGGCGGCGGCCTGCTCCCGCAGGTCGCCGATGTTCGGCGAGAAGCCGGGGGCGGCGCCGAACTGGGCCTGCGCCCACGGCGGCAGCTGCCCGGGGAGGCCGGGCGCGCCCGAGGCGTAGCCGGGTGGCGCGACGAGGACCGGCGCACCGGTCGAGTAGCCGGGCACGCCGGGGGCGGTGGTGCCGGGCGCCGGCCGCACGCCGGTGCTCGGCGGAGCGGGCGCCGTGTGGGACGGCGGCGCGGGCTGCTCGCTGGGTTCCGGTTCGGGCGCGGGCGGCGGCGGGGCCGGCTTCTCGTGCCCGGTGACGCTCGCGCCGAAGCAGCCGAGGGCGGCAAGGTTGCGGACGTGCTTGCTGACCTCGGCGCCGCGGCCCTGCAGCGCGGCCAGGCCGTCGATGCGCGGGGTGAACTCCTGGGCGAGTGCCTTGCCGGAGAACTTCTGCTTCTCCTCGGTGACCGTGCCCAGCGAGATCGCCCCGGTGTTCTTGAACTCCTGCACGGCCTGGTCGGCGATGTCGAAGCCGAACGGGAAGACCAGCAGCGTCCCCTGCCGCACCTTGGCGTCCAGCGCGTTCGGGGAGGCGAGGATGGCCTGGCCGTACTCGCTCGACTCGGTGGTGCCCGCGCACTTGTCGATGACGAGGGAGCCCGCGGCGCTCGCGGTGCCCGCGCCGAGGAGGCTGCTCGCGGTGACGAAGGCGCCGACGGTGCCCGCGGCCAGCACCCGGCCGAGCCCGGTGCGTCCCGCGCGGCGCAGCAACGGGTTCACCTGCGGCCGCGAGCCTTCGTCCGGACGCATGGCTTCGTCACTCATGGTTCCTCCCCGCT
This sequence comes from Saccharopolyspora sp. 7B, assembly GCF_020177435.1. NCBI lineage: Bacteria > Bacillati > Actinomycetota > Actinomycetes > Pseudonocardiales > Pseudonocardiaceae > Saccharopolyspora > Saccharopolyspora sp. 7B. Next base: position 9,739 of record NZ_JAIUKC010000203.1, read on the forward strand.
GCACGACCCCGTGATACCCGTTCACCGCTTCTCAGGAAAATAACGTGTCGGACCGGCAAGTGGTGACGGCCCGCACACGAAAACTTCGGCAAACCCGCATTCTGGGAAACCTGAACGATTGAGCACCCGTTCGCGTCACCGCTTCGGAGCAGCGGTGGACCGGGCGGCCGGGCCCCGGCGCGCGGCACGGGCCCACCGGCGGGTGGCTACCCTGCGGACATGCTCATCGGTGCTCATGTCCGGGACGACGATCCGATCACCGCGGCCCAGGAGCGGGGCGCGGACGTCGTGCAGTTCTTCCTGTCCGACCCGCAGGGCTGGAAGGCCCCGAAACCGCACCCGCAGACCGCGGAGCTGCGCGACGGCGAGCTCGCGGTGTTCATCCACTCCCCGTACGTGATCAACGTGGCCTCGCTGAACAACCGCATCCGCATCCCGTCCCGCAAGGCCGTGGCGCAGCAGGCGAAGGCCGCCGCCGAGGTCGGCGCCCGCGGCCTCGTCGTGCACGGCGGGCACGTCACCAAGGACGACGACCCGGCCGAGGGCATCGCGAACTGGCGCAAGCTGTTCGAGCGTCAGGCCGACGAAGGCGGGTTCGCGGTACCGGTGCTGATCGAGAACACCGCGGGCGGGGCGAACGCGATGGCGCGCCGCTTCGACGTGCTGGCCCGGTTGTGGGACGCGGTCGGCGAGTTCGGCGCCGGGTTCTGCCTGGACACCTGCCACGCGCACGCGGCGGGTGAAGAGCTGCCGGGCATCGCGGAGCGGGTCAAGGGCATCACCGGGCGGATCGACCTGGTGCACCTCAACGACTCCCGCGACGCGTTCGGCTCCTCCCGGGACCGGCACGCCAACATCGGCGCGGGCGAGATCGACCCGGACGTGCTGGTCGCGGTGTGCGAGACGGCGGACGCACCGGTCGTGGTGGAGACCCCCGGCGACGGGCAGGCCGCGGACATCGGCTTCCTGCGGGACAAGGTGCGGGGTTGATCCGAGCCTGCGGCTAGGGTCGGCGCCGACAGCCGTCGAAGGTGCGGGACGGGTGCCCGCCCGGCAGGGAGGACACCGATGCGCGAGCAGCTCGCGGGAACCCCGGCCGGCGCGGTTCCGGGCCGCGCGGGCCGGCGCCTCACCGCCGGAGCGCTCGCGCTGCTGTGCCTGCTCACCGCGCTGGCGCTGGCGGCGGGTTACGCGAACAAGGCGCGCTGCACCGGCCCCGAGTTCGACCAGTGGGGCCGGTCCGAACCGGCCTACCAGGAGCGGGCGTACTCCGAGGTCTGCTACTCGGACGTGCAGAACCTGTGGGTGGGCCGGGACATCGACCGGCACGTCTTCCCGTACGTGCACGGCGGCATCGATGAGGACGGATCGCTGCACGGCGGCGTCGTCGAGTATCCGGTGCTGTCCGGGCTGCTGATCTGGCTGGGCGCGTTGTCCGTGCACACCGACGCCGGGTTCCTCGCCGCATCGGCGCTGCTCATGGCACCGTTCGGGGTGGCGGTGGCGTGGTGGCTGGGCCGGTTGAGCGGGTACCGGGCGCTGCTGTGGGCGTTGGCCCCACCGCTGGTGCTGTACGCCTTCCACAACTGGGACCTGCCGGTGGTGGCGTGCGCGGTGGCCGCGGTGTTCGTGGTGCACCGCGGTGGCGCGCCGCTGCGCACCCGGGCGGTGCAGGGCGCGGTGCTGCTCGGCGCGGGGTTCGCGTTCAAGATCTACCCCGGGTTGTTCGTGCTGCCGCTGGCGCTGCACGTGCTCACCGGTGGTCGCGGCGGCGCCGAGCTGCCCGCGGGGCGGCGGTTCGACGTGCGGGGCGCGCTGGCGGTGCTGGGTGCGGCGGCGGGCACGGTGGTGCTGGCGAACCTGCCGTTCGCACTGGCCGGGTTCGAGGGCTGGTGGGCGTCGTTCGAGTTCCAGTCCCAGCGGAAGGTGGACCTGAGCACGAACTCCGTCTGGTACTGGGGTTTCCGCGGGGTCGCCGACGCCGACGGGTTCCAGCAGGTGATGGGCGTGGTCTCGCCGGTGGCGGTGCTGCTGTCGTTCGCGGCCGCGTGCCTGGCGGGGGAGTGGCTGCGGCGGCGCACCGGCACCTACCCGTGGATCCAGGTGTCGGCGGCGGCGCTGTGCGGGTTCCTGCTGCTGCACAAGGTGCACTCGCCGCAGTACACCTTGTGGTTGCTGCCGTTCTTCGTGCTGCTGCGGGTGCGCTGGGGCTGGGTGGTGGCGTACCTGCTGGCCGACCTGGCGATGGGCATCAGCATCTTCCGCTGGATGGGCGAGGGCGGCGGCATCGGGGACGGGTTCACCGCGCAGGCGCTGATGATCGGCGTGTGGGGCCGCGCGGCGCTGCTGGTCGGCCTGTTCCCGGCGTTCCTCGGGTCGACGTCCACCGTGGACGAGGACGAGCAGGAGCCGCCCGGGTCCGATGTGGAGCGGACGGTTCAGCTCACCCGTTCCCCGCGCTGAACGCCCGGCCCGACGGTCCGGGCCCAACCGCTGATCCGCCGCGCCGCACCTCTCGGCCACGGCACCACCACCCGGTCCGGGGCGCCGTCGAGGGATCCGCCCGCCGGGTCGTCCACCGCCGCGGGCCCGTGCGAACCCGCCGGGCCGAGCGCGCGGCGCACCCGGTCCGCTTCCGGGTGCAGCACCTCGTGCACGACCAGCGCGCACAGCGCGATCACCAGCACGTCGCGGATCAGCACGGCGCCCAGGAACCAGCCCTCCGGCAACCCCTTGTTGTCGGTGCCCAGGTAGTAGTACATCCGCGGCGCCCACATCGCGGCGTCCGCGACCATCCAGGTCAGCAGCCACCGCCAGCGCGGCACGGCCAGCACCGCCAGCGGAACCAGCCACAGCGAGTACTGCGGACTCCACACCTTGTTGGTCAGCAGGAACGCGGCGACCACCAGGAAGCACAGCTGCACCAGCCGGGGCCGCACCGGCGCGGCCAGCGCCAGCCAGCCGATCCCGGCGCAGGCCAGCGCGAACAGCCCCAGCGCCACCGCGTTGAGCACCACCGGTGCCTGCCCGGCGGCGAGCGGCCCGTCGAACCCGGCCCAGCCGGTGAAGTGGGCGAGCGCGTTGTACAGCGAATCCGGGTCGGCCGCGCGCGAAGTGTTGAGCCGGTAGAACTCGCCCCAGCCCACCGGGTACAGCAGCAGGATCGGCAGGTTCACCACCAGCCAGGCCGCCGCGGCTCCGGCGAGCGCGCGCCCGCCGTCGCGCGATCGGCCCGCGCGCAGGCACAGCACCAGCAGCGGGCCGAGCAGCAGCAGCGGGTACAGCTTCGCCGCGCCGCCCAGCCCGATCAGCACCCCGGCCAGCCACGGTCGTCGCTTCGCCCAGGCGAGCAGCCCGGTGGTGGCCAGCGCGGCGCTCAGCGCGTCGAAGTTGGTGAAGGCGTGCACGAACACCAGCGGGCTCAGCGCGACGAGCGCGGCGTCCCAGGTGCGGCGCGCGGCGAGCCGCATCGCCGCCCACACCACGACGAGCCAGGCCGCGGTCAGCCAGAACGCGGTGACGTTGAAGTACAGGACGGTGATCATCGCCGGGGGCAGCCAGCCCAGCGCGGACAGCGTCGACCAGCCGTCGGTGATCTTCGCGTTGATCCACTGGAAGACCCCGGTGACCACCGGGTACTCCATGTAGTGCTGCTCTTCCGGCGGAGTCCCGGGCGCGGCCGTCCACGGCGTCTTGTACGGGAACACCCCGTCGGGGGCGAGGTCGCCCATGCCGAAGCGGGGGATGATGTCGGAGTAGCACATCGCCGTGTACTGCCGGTTCGCCCGCCAGTCCAGCTGAGTGCCCGCCGAGGTGTCGTAGGTCTGCAGGCAGGGCGCCTTGAACAGCCAGGCCGCGGCGAGCGTGATCATCGCCAGCAGCAGCAGGACGCGCAGCGGCGTCCAGAACCACTGCCTGCCCACCTGCGCGTGCCGCCCCAGCGGGCCGCCGAACGGCCGGGAGGCCGCCGCGGCGACGGGTTCGGTCCAGGTCGGCACGACCCGGTCCGCCGCGTCAAGCGAGTCGCCGTCCACTGCCGCGCTCACCTTGTCGGGCTCCTCGGGCTCGGTGCCGGCGTGCTCGGGCTTCGTGGACACGCCCGGATGCTACGGCGTGCGGACGGGTCTCCCACGCCCGCACCGGGCGGCGTCGCGCGCCGCCCGGTGCGGGCCGGGGTCATTCGCCGTCGCGTCCGCGGGTCGGTCCGACGGCGTTGCCGCCGGGACCGTCATCGTCGTCGTCGCCCTGCCCCGGCGGGCAGCCGAACAAGCCGCAGTTGTCGGACGGGTCGGAGCCCTCGGACTCGCTCTCCGAGGTCTCGCTCTCGCTGGTGGTCGTCTCCTCCGACGTGGTGGGCGGCGGCTCCGAGGTCGGCGGCGGCGGCGGTTCCTCGCTCGTCGTCGTCGGCTGCGGCGGGAGCTTCTGCTCGAACTGGCCGATCGGGCTGGCCTTCGGGAACTGCTCCACCGGCAGGTTCTTGTGGTACTCGTTCATGAATTCCTGCCAGATGTCACCGGGCAGGCCGCTGCCGTAGATGATCTTCCCGTTGGCCTGCTCGACCGGCATCGGCTTGCCGTCCTCGTCGGCGAGCATGCCGACCGCGGTGGACAGCTGCGGCGTGGCACCGATCATCCACGCGTTCTGGTTCTTCTCGGTGTCGAAGTACTGGTGGGTACCGGTCTTCGCGGCCACCGGCCGGCCCTTGTCCAGCGGCAGCTTCGAGTGCTCGGCCACGCCGATCATCGACTGGATGAGGTTCGCCGCGAGGTTCTTGCTCTCCGACGCGCTGTCCGAGAACGCCGGCTTGGACGGCTCCGGCGCGAACTCCTCGGTCTTCACCGCGTTCTGGATCTTCGACACGAACTGCGGGTGGACCTGCTTGCCCTCGTTCGCGAAGGTCGCGTACGAGGCCGCCATGTCGATCGCCCGCACCGGGTAGGCGCCCAGCGCGATACCGGCGTCGACGCCGCCGTCCTCGTTCTGGAGGGTCGGCTCGCCGTTGTACTCGCTCGGAACGCCTGCTTGGATCGCGGCCTCCCGCACCGACGGAGTCCCGAACTTCGCGGCCATGTTCACGAACACGGTGTTCACCGACTTGTTCATGGCCTCGCGGACACCGCAGTGCTTCGGGTCGTCGCACACCGAGCCCGGCGCGTTGCCGAACGTGGTGCCCAGGATCTCCTGGTGGTCGCTGCCGTCGTAGTACTCGCCGATGCCGTAGTCCTTCTCCAGACCGGCCATCACCACGAACGGCTTGAACGACGAACCCGGTGGCTGCGGCGAGGCGGCGTAGTCGAAATACACCTGGTCACCGCCGCCGTAGTAGGCCCGGACCCCACCGGTCTTCGGATCGACCGCGACCAGCGAGGTGCGCAGGTTCTGCGGCTGGCCCTGCGTCACCTTCCGGACCGCGTCCTCGGCCATCCGCTGCGCGTTCGGGTCGATCGTCGTGGTGATCGTGTAGCCGCCGAGGGTCAGCGCCTGCTCGCTGTAGCCCTCGCGTTCCAGCTCGGCCAGCACCTGCTTGCGGATGTGCAGCTGGGAGGAGTTGCCCTCCGGCTTGCTCTTCCACGCCTCGCGCTCCCGGGTCTCGGGCAGCGCCATGCTCGCGCGGACGTCCTGGCTGATGAAGCCGTTCTTCAGCATCTGGCCGGCCACGTACTCCCAGCGCCACTGCCCCTGCTCCGGGTCGACCCGGGGGTCGTTGGCGGTGGGGCGCTGCACCATGCCGGCCAGGACCGCGGCCTCGCTCGGGTCCAGGTCCTTCGGCAGCTTGCCGAAGTAGGCCTCCGCCGCGGTGTGGATGCCGTAGGCGCCGCGGCCGTAGTACGCGGTGTTCAGGTAGGCCTTGAGGATGTCGTCCTTCGACTGCTGGTTGGTCACCTTGTAGGCGACGACGACTTCCTTGACCTTCCGGGTGATCGAGTACTCGTCCTGGTCCAGCGCCAGCTTCACGTACTGCTGGGTCAGCGTGGAACCACCACCGGCGCCACCGCCGATCTGGTTGTACACCGCGACCAGGATGCCCCGGATGGAGAAGCCCGGGTTGGTGTAGAAGGACGCGTCCTCCGCGGCGACCGTGGCGTCGAGCATCGGCTTCGAGACCTCGCCCCGCAGGTCCCGGATCATCGTCTTCGAACCCGCTTCGGGGACGATGCGGGTCATCTCCTGGCCGTCGGCGTAGTTGACGACGATCGTCTGCTCGGTGCGGCTGGCGATCTGCTCGGGGTTCGGGACCTCCCACATGGTGTAGCCCCACGCGAACGTCCCGATGCCCAGCAGCAGCATCGCCGCGGCCGCCACGTAGCAGGTGCGGCGGATGCGCCGCCAGATCTTCTTCCGCTTGGCCTTGCGGGCGCTCACCTCGTCGTCCGGGTCGAGCAGCTCGTCGTCGGGGCCGAACCCGTCGTCGCCATGTCCGCGATCCCCGTACCGGTCGTCGTACCCGTCGTCGTAGTCGTCGTCGTAGCGACCGTCGTCGGAGTACGCGTCGTTCGTCGAGTAGTAGTCGTACGAGCTCTGCGTGGCCTCGTGGGTGAGCAGCTGCGGTTCGCGCGGCGAGTCACCGCTCGCGCCACCGGCACCCGCCGCTCCTGCGGCTCCCGCACCCGCCGCTCCTGCGGCTCCCGCACCCGCCGCTCCGCCGCCCGCCGCAGCATCCGCACCGCCGAGCGCGGCCGCCCCGGCCACGCCGCCGACGACGCCACCGGCCACGGCACCACCGCGACCGCGACCCTGGTCCTTGCCGTCCCCGGGGGTCTGCGGGATGTTCTCGGTCGGCCGCTCAGCGGGCGGCACCGCGCCGGGCGCGGGCCTGCCACCGGGCTGGGGGACCTGCCGGGTGCTCTGGCCACCGGGCGGCGGCGGGGGCACC
>NZ_JAIUKC010000204.1:0-11301 GCF_020177435.1 Saccharopolyspora sp. 7B
CCCCCGGCACCCACGCCGACAACAGCTGCGCGACCAGCCCCCCCACCGCGGCCACCAGCACACCCGACCGACGCTCCGACCACACCGCACGCAACTCCACCGACGTCCGCATGCCCCGAGCCTCACCCGCCACCCGCACGCCCGGTAGCCGTCAACCGCACAGGAACCCATAACCGGAATGCATCACCACAGGGCCAGAACACCCAGGCGAGCTACAGTTGCTGCATGGCAGAAGATCCGGACCCGCTGTCCCTGCGACTCCTCGTGCTCATCGCCGAACTCGGCAGCATCGGCGCCGCCGCCGCCCAACTGCGGATCAGCCAACCCTCCGCCAGCAAACGCCTCAACAGCCTCGAACGCCGCCTCGGCCTCCACCTCGTCGAACGCACCCGTCGCGGCGCCGACCTCACCCCCGCCGGCGGCACCGTCCTCGACTGGGCACGCGACGTGCTCACCGATCTCGACGCCCTGCACACCGGCGTGCACGCCCTGCGCGCCCGCCACGAACAACGCCTCCGCGTCGCAGCCAGCATGACCATCGCCGACTACCTCGCCCCGCGCTGGCTCACCTCGCTGCGCACCGCCTTCACCGGACTCCGCCTCGAACTCGACGTCGCCAACTCCACCGCCGTCACCGACGCCGTCCGCCACGACCGCGCCGACCTCGGCTTCCTCGAATCACCCGAGGTCCCCGACGGCGTCTCCGTGCGCTACCTCGCCCGCGACCGCCTCACCGTCGTCGTCCCACCCGACCACCGCTGGGCCCGGCGCCGCGAACCCCTCGACCCCACCGAACTCGCCGCCACCCCGCTCATCGTCCGCGAACACGGCTCCGGCACCCGCGAAACCCTCGAACACGCGCTCGCCACCGCAGGCGCCACCCCCACCGAACCCCTGCTCGAACTGCACTCCACCACCTCGGTGCGCAACAGCGTCGTCGCAGGCGCCGGACCCGCCGTGCTCAGCACCCTCGCCGTGGCCACCGACCTCGCCGCGGGCCACGTCGTCGAAGTCCCCGTCACCGGCCTCGACCTCCACCGCCCCCTGCACGCCGTCTGGCGCGCCGGGCACCGCCTCACCGGACCCGCCGCGGCCCTGCTCTCCGTCGCCCTCCGCGACGCCACCGACAGCGGCACCGCCACCCGCTGACACGATCACCCCATCGAGCACTGGCGAACGCCTGTTCGACTCCGCACCATGGAGTCATGACCAACACCCGCTCACCCCAGACCGGACATCACGTGCTTCACCCGGCTGTACTCCTCCAACCCGAACCGGCCGAAATCCCGCGCCGATGCCGAATGCTTGAACCCGCTGTGCGGCATCTCCGCCACCAACGGCCGATGCACGTTCACCCACACCGTCCCGGCCTGCAACGCCCGCGACATCCGCATCGCCCGCGCATGATCACGCGTCCACACACTCGCCACCAACCCGTAGCGCACCCCGTTCGCCAACTCCACCGCCTCCTCCTCCGAGGAGAACCGCTGCACCACCACCACCGGCCCCAACACCTCGTGCTGCACCAACTCGTCCGACTGCTCCACGTCCGCCACCACCGTCGCCTCGTAGAAGAACCCCCGCCCACCACGACGACGACCACCCGCCACCACCCGCGCATGCGCGGGCAACCGCTCCACGTACCCCGCCACCAACTCCCGCTGCCCAGCGCTGTTCAACGGACCGAACGCCGCATCCGGATCCTGCGGCGGACCCGGCCGCCACACCTCCGCCTGCGCCGCCAACTCCGCCACCAACTCCTCGTACACGCCCTCCGCCACCAGCACCCGGCTCGCCGCCGTACAGCTCTGCCCCGCATCCCCGAACGCCGCCGCCGCGATACCCCGCGCCGCCGCACCCACCTCCGCATCCCCGAACACCACCGCAGGCGCCTTCCCACCCAACTGCAAGTGCGCCCGCTTCAAATCCGCCGCCGCAGCACCCGCCACCTCCATCCCCGACCGCACCGTCCCCGTGATCGAGAACATCCCCGGCACCTCGTGCGCCACCATCGCCCGACCACTGTCCCGATCACCGCAGATCACGTTGAACAACCCCGACGGCAACACCCCCACCGCCGACTCCGCCAACAACACCGCGCTCACCGGCGTCGTCTCCGCAGGCTTGAACACCACCGCATTCCCCGCCGCCAACGCCGGCGCCACCCGCGCCACCGCCAACAGCAACGGATGCGTCCACGACGCCACCTGCGCGCACACCCCGATCGGCTCCCGCCGCGCGAACGACGTGCACCCCGGCACGTACTCCCCCGCCGCACCCGCCTCCTGCAACCGCGCCGCACCCGCGAGGAACCGCAGCAGGTCCACCGCGCGCGGCAACTCCCCCGACCGCACCACCTCCCACGGCTTGCCCGTGTTCCGGCACTCCGCCAGCACGAACCGCTCCGCGGACCGCTCCACCTCCTCCGACCACCGCAACAACACCCGCTGCCGCTCCCCCGGAGTCGTCACCGACCACTCCTCGAACGCCGCGGCCGCCACCCCCATCACCTCGTCCACATCGGTCCACCGCGTCAGCGGAGCCGACCCGTACTCCTCCCCCGAAGCCGGATCCACCAACGGCAACGACTCCCCCGCCACCGTTCCCGACCGCACCCCGCCCACGACATTCCGCAGCTCCAGCGCAGTGGACACCCGGACCTCCTCCGACCGACGGCACCGATCACGCGACCCTAACCGCGCACCGGCACCGCGCTCAGCCGCGCCGCGCCCTCACGACCGCACCTCCACCGGACGCGTCCGGCAGACCCACTGCCCCGCGGTACCCACCGCCAGCAGCACCACCACCGGCACGAACGACCACCGGTACGCCTCCAGCGCAGGCAGCACCGACACCACCTCCAGCACCAATCCGACCAGCACCTGGATCAGCACCCCCGCCAGGAAACCGCCCATGTTCACCACGCCCGACGCCGCACCCGAACGGTGCACCGCGTTCGACTCCCGCGCACCGTCGAACGCCAGCATCGCCGCACCACCACCGAAGCCCAGCACCGCCAGCACCACCACCAGCAGCGGCACCGACATCGCCGTCGGCCACGCCACCACCAGCAACCAGGTCAGCACCACCAGCACCGACATCCCCAACGTGTAGCGCTCCCGCCGCCGCGGGCGCCCCGCGATCCACTGGCTCGCCACCAACGAGCCCGCGATGAACCCGATCGCCGCCACCAGCAGCAGGCCACCGGCCGCCGACGAAGCCACGCCCTGCGCACCGGTCAACCACGGCGCACCCCACAACGTCGTGATCGCCAAGAACTGGGAGAGGAGCACGAAGTGCACCCAGAACGACTGCTTCGTGCCGCGCTGCGCCACCACCACGCGCAACGTGCGGGAGATCCGCTCCCCGACCTCCGACGGGACCTCGGGCCCCAACCCGGCCGGCCGATCCCGGATCACCGCACCTGCCACCACCGCCAGCACCGCGGTCAGACCCGCCGCCCCCAGGAACGTCGGCACCCAGCCCAGACCGTGCAGCGCCGAGGTCAACGGCACCGTCGAGAGCACCTGCCCGAGCCCACCGACCAGACCGGTCAGCGCCGCCACCCGGCCGTACCGGTCGGCCGGGAACCACTGCGCCGCCAACCGCAGCACGTTGGTGAACATGAACGCGTCACCGATACCGATGAACACCCGGCCGGTGACCCCACCCAGCACCGAGCCGCTCACCGCGAACACCGCGGAACCGATCGCCAGCGCCAGCACCCCGCCGGTGATGACCCGCCGCGGCCCCAACCGGTCCGCCAGCAGCCCCGACGGCACCTGCAGCACCAGGTACACGCCCAGCTGCAGCGCCGAGAACAGCGCCAGCACCCCCGGGCCCGCGGAGAAGCGCACCAGCGCGTCCGGCGCCGCGACCCCCAGGCTCGCCCGGTGGAACAACGCCACGAAGTAGCACGCCGCACCCACGCCCCACACCAGCCAGGCCCCGCGCTGGACGACGCTCGATCGCGCCACCCGCTGTTCCCCGGCAACACCGACCGACACCGGAACACCCACCTCTCTCGACTTGTATCCACCATAGATACAAGATGCGGATCAGTACTATGGGCGCGTGTCGAGCGCAACACCGAACCACGACGTGCCGCCGCCCACCGCCGCACCCGGCGGCACCGGCCCGGCGAGCGCGGAACCCCCGGCCGCGGACCGGGCCTACCGGCACGTCAAGACCGGGCTGCTCGACGGCACCTACCCCGACGGACACCTGCTGTCCGAAGGCGAAGTGGCCACCGCCATGAACATGTCCCGCACCCCGGTGCGCGAGGCCTTCCTGCGGCTGCAGACCGAAGGCTTCCTGCGGCTCTACCCGAAGCGGGGAGCCTTGGTCGTCCCGGTCACCCCCACCGAGGCCCGCGCCGTCCTCGAAGCCCGGCTGGCGCTGGAGAGCTTCGCCATCGACAAGATCGCGGCCGACGGCCCCGCGACGATGCGCCGGGTCGGCGAGGATCTCAGCGCCCATGCGGCATGCGACGGCAGCGGCCTGAGCACGGCGGAGATGCACGAGGCCGACCGCGACTTCCACGCCCGGCTGGTCGCCGCCGCGGCCAACCCCATCATCGACGACCTCTACAACGCGCTGCGCGACCGGCAACTGCGGATCACCGCCGGAGCCCGGACCCAGGACCGCCGCCCGGACATCACCCGGCAACACGCCGAGGTGGCGACCGCCGTGCGCGACGGCGCCGCGGACACCGCCAAGGCGGTCCTGCGCGATCACCTGCTCGGCGTGCTGCGGGCGCTCGGAGTCGCGGGCGGCCCGATGCTCGAACCCCCGGCCTGAGCACTGGAAGACCCCCGATCGTCTGTGCTTGTTCGTGCTTTTGATCTTCAGATCATTGATTTCGGTCGACGCTGAAACCACCAAGCCAATAAAGCGAATGCGGCGCAAAAGTGGGGGGGGCCCCCCCCCCCCACTTCGCTCGTTTCCGGGCCTCTGCCCGGGTCAGAACCCGATCAGGCCGGGGAACCGCCACCCACCGGGGGCTCGCCGAGCGCCCCGGTCTCCCCCAGCGCCTGCGTGGCCTTCGGACCCGACAACGCGGCACCACCGGAGGGCATCCCCGCCGCGGCGCTCGGCACCTCCTTGCGTGCCACCTCCTCCGCGGCGCGCACGGCCTCGGCGACCTCCGGGTTCGACGAGGTGTCGAACCACGCGGCCACCGACTCCTCCTCGTCCTCCGGGCTGCCCGCCGGCGGCTCCTCCTTCGGGGGCTCGTAGCGGAACGTCCCGTCCTCGCCGGGCGCACCGAGCATCCGGGCGAAGCCCTCCAAGGACTTGTTGAAGTCGCTGGGCACCACCCACACCTTGTTCGCGTCGCCCTGCGCCATCTGCGGCAGGGTCTGCAGGTACTGGTAGGCCAGCAGCTCCGGCGTGGGCTTGCCCCGCTTCACCGCGGCGAAGACCTTCTCGATCGCCTTCGCCTGGCCCTGCGCCTGCAGGTAGCGGCTGGCCCGCTCACCCTGGGCGCGCAGGATGCTGGACTGGCGCTCGCCCTCCGCGTCCAGGATCGACGCCTGCTTCGCGCCCTCGGCCGCGAGGATCTGGGACTGCTTCTGGCCTTCCGCGGTCTTGATGGCGGACTCGCGCGCGCCCTCCGCGTTCAGGATCATCGCGCGCTTCTCCCGGTCGGCGCGCATCTGCTTCTCCATCGAGTCCTTGATGGACGGCGGCGGGTCGATCGCCTTGAGCTCGACCCGCGCCACGCGGATGCCCCAGCGCCCGGTCTCCTGGTCCAGCACGCCGCGCAGCTGCGTGTTGATCTGGTCCCGGGAGGTCAGCGTCTCCTCCAGGCTCATGCCGCCGACCACGTTGCGCAGCGTCGTCGTGGTCAGCTGCTCCACACCGACGATGTAGTTGGAGATCTCGTAGACCGCCGAACGCGAGTCGGTGACCTGGAAGTACACCACGGTGTCGATCGACACCGTCAGGTTGTCCTGGGTGATCACCGGCTGCGGCGGGAAGGACACCACCTGCTCGCGCAGGTCGATCTTCGCCCGCACCCGGTCCAGGAACGGCATCAGGAAGTTCAGCCCGGGCGCGGCGACGGTGCGGAACCGGCCCAGCCGTTCGACCACCGAGGCCTGCGCCTGCGGCACCACGAGGACGGACTTGGCCACCACCACGATCACCAGCAGCACCACCACCGCCAGCACGATCAATTCCACTGCACCCTCCAGTTCACGGTTGTGCCGCGACGATGGCGGTGGCCCCGGAGATCTCCGTGACCAGCACCGTTGAATCGGCTTCGAAGACGTCGGCCTCAGCGCACGCGCGGGCCGACCACACGTCCCCGTCGATGCGGACCCGGCCGCCCTGGTGGTCGACGGTGGCGACCACGACGGCGTGCTTGCCGACCAGGGCGTCCACGTTGGTCTTCAGCTCGCGGCCGGCGAGGAAGCGGCGCTTCAACGCCGGACGCGCCCCCAGCACCAGTCCCCCGGCCAGCGCGGCGAACACCACGGCCGCCAGCCACGTCGGCGCTCCGGCCAGGACCACCAGCGCGGTCCCCAGCGCGGCGAGGCCGAGCATCACGAGGACGAACTCCCCGGACAGCACCTCGGCCGCCACCAGGATCACACCGATGATCAACCACACGACGGGGGCCATGCACCCATCGTGGCAGAGCACAAGCGTTCTGTGGGGTTATTTCGGCCAACGTGACCGGCTCGCGGTGCTCGGGTGGTGGGGCGCCGGCGTTCCACCGTGGACGCCCGGGCAGGCCCGGAACGGGGTCAGGATTCGGTGACGAAGTCGATCAGCCGCTCGACGGCGCCGATCAGCGGGGCCTCCAGGTCGCGGAAGCCCTCGACCGCGCCGAGCACGCGGCGCCAGCCCTCGGCCGGTTCGCCCCAGCCCAGCTCGGCGCAGACGCCTTCCTTCCAGTCCTGCCCGCGCGGCACCCGCGGCCAGGCCGCGATGCCCAGGGACGCGGGTTTGACCGCCTCCCACACGTCGACGAAGGGGTGTCCGGTGATGAGCACGTGCGGGTCGTCGATCCCGGCGACGAGCCGGGACTCCTTGCTGCCCTCGACGAGGTGGTCCACCAGCACCCCGACCCGGTGACCGGCGCGGGGGCGGAACTCGCCGAGCAACCCGGGCAGGTCGTCCACGCCGTGCAGCGGCTCCACCACGACGCCTTCGACGCGCAGGTCGTGGCCCCAGACGCGTTCGACGAGCTCGGCGTCGTGCAGGCCTTCCACCCAGATGCGGCTGCCCCGAGCCTCCCGGGCGCGCAGCCCGTCGACGTGCACCGACCCGGACGCGGAGGTGCGGGTCGCGGCTGGGTCGGTGGCGGGCACCGGGACGAGGGTGACCGGGCGCCCCTCCAGCAGGAACGCGGCGGGCCGCATCGGGAACAGCCGGTGGGCGCCGCGCCGGTCCTCCAGCACCGCGTTGCCCTTCTCCACGCGCACCACCGCGCCGCAGAAGCCGCTGGCCGGGTCCTCGACCACGAGCCCGGGCTCGGCGGGGACCTCGGGGATCTCGCGGCGCTTGCGACCGGAGGACAGGACGTCGTTGCCGTAGTTGACCGAACGCACGCGAAGATCCTATGCACCGTCGCGGACGCCGCGGTCGCGGCACGCCGCCCGCGACGAGGCCCACACCGCGCGGCCCCGGGCTGATGCGCGCGGACGGGATACGTACTCTCTCTCGACGTGCCATGCCCAAGCGCAACGATGGTCGTCTGGACGTCCGCGTGGTTGCACGGTGCGACCGCCGCGGACGACGTGCTCGACGCTCTGCAGGTCTGGGGCGAATCGCAGGAAGTGCGCGCCGCCGACGACGAACTCGCCGCCCGGTTGGAACTGCCGGGCCCGCAGGACACCCCGGCCGGTCCGGCGCTGCTGCTGGCGGCGCTGCGCAAGGCCGGTGCCACCGCTGGGGAGCTGGCGCTGCCGGTCCCCGGTGACGTGCGGGGCCTGGGTTCGGCGAGCCCGTTCTCCAAGCAGGCGTTGCGCCGCGGTGAAGCGGCGGTGCTGCCGGAGGCCGGGCTGGGCCTGGTGCCCGAGCCGGTCGCCGAGGGCATCCTGCACTGGACGGTGTTCGCCGTCGGGGAGCTGCCGCCCGCCGAGCACCTGGCGATCGGGGAGGCCGAGCACGGCATGTCCTCGGCGATGCGGGAGGCCGCGAGCACGCTGATCGACCTGGACATCGCCAAGCACCGCCCCGGCGTGCGCGACGAGATCGCCTCGACGGTGGCCGACCGCCCGAAGCCGCCGTGGCCGGAGGACGTGCCGCAGCGGCCGCTGCGGATCCTGCAGCGCGCCTCCGAGGTGGAGGCGATCCTGTGGGTGGCCACCGACGACGCCCCGGGCGGAGCGCTGTCGGCGTCCGCGACGCGGGCGCGCACGGAGGCCCTGCGGCCGCTGTTCGACTCGGTCCGGGCGGCCCGGCGCGCCTCGATCGCGGAGATGGTGCGGGTGCTGGCCGACAGCGCCGGCAAGCACTGACTCACACCAGCGGAGCACCCGCCCCGATCCGGCGCCGCACGTCCCACAGGTAGTAGTTGAACGGGAACTTGCGCAGCACCGGGGGCAGCCGCCGGATGACCGCACCCATGACGCGGGTGAGCCGGTCGAAGCGGCGCTGGTCGCGGTCGGTCCAGGGCAGCCGCATCTCGTCGCGGAACCGCTGCGGCAGGAAGCCGGTGGTGATGAACCGGTTGAACCGGCCCAGCGGCGCGCGGACGTAGCGCGGCATGAAACCGAGCATCGCGATCTGGTGCAGGTAGGCGCGCACGGTGTCGTCGACGTGGACCTGGTCGAGCGCGTCGTTCCAGTACTCCTCGAAGGCGGCGCGGTCGGCGGGCCACATGTCGTCGGTGACCTGCAGGGTGGTGCCGAGGGTGGCGGAGCGCCGGTAGAGCTCGTCGATCTCGGCGTCGGTGAGCTCCCCGACGAAGATCCGGTGGACGTCCTCGATGCCGCGGTAGAGGCAGGCCGCCACCCACAGCTGCAGGTTCTTGTCGAAGGCGTTGTAGGACACCGGGCTGGTCGAGGTGGAGCGCACCTGGGCGTGGGAGCGGTTGGTGGCGCGCCGGAACAGGGCGCGTTCCTCGTCGGTGCCCATGGTGGCGACCGCGAGGTAGGTCAGCGTGGTGCGGGTGCGCTTGACGGGGTGCTTGAAGATGTTGCCGCTGTCGACCTTGCTCTCGACGACACCGTAGCCGACGCCCGGCCGGGCCAGCTGCATGATCACGTTGGCGCCGCCGGCGAGCAGGCCGGCGCCGACGACCAGTTCGTCCTCGCGCACGCGTGATCCGGTGGGAGCTGTCATCGGTCCCTCTCCTCCGCTAGCGGGTGGCAGTGCGGGCGGCCCCGCCCGGCGAACTCTGCTCACACCCGTTAGCAGATATGGAACCGATCAGTTCCCCCACTGTCAAGACCCGCCCGGACCCGGCCCGCGAGATGCCAAGATGGGCGGCATGGAGCCGTCTTCCCTGCGGGTGTACGGCGGTGTCGATGGCGACCACCGCAAGGCCGAGCGGCGCGTCCGGTTCCTCGAAGCGGGCCTGGACCTGCTCGGCGCACCCGACGCCGACGCCACCCTCTCGGTGCGCGGCGTGTGCAAGCGGGCCGGGCTCGCCGCCCGCTACTTCTACGAGAGCTTCGCCGACCGCGAGGAGCTCACCGCCGCCGTCTACGACCAGGTCATCGACGACCTCGCCACCGGCGCGCTGGCCGCCGTCGCGGCCGCCCCGCACGACGCGGCGGCCAAGGTGCGGGCCGGGCTCGGCACCGTCATCGGCGTCGTCGGCGACGACCCGCGGCGCGGGCGACTGCTGTTCTCCACCCGCGCGGGCGCCGTGCTCGCCGAACGCAGGCAGCGCTCCACACTGCTGTTCGTCGGACTGCTCGGCGGCCAGGCCAAGGACTTCTACGGGCTGGGCGACAGCGCCGACCTGGACGTGCTCAGCCAGTTCGCCGTCGGCGGCCTCGCCCAGACCCTCACCGCCTGGCTGGACGGGGCGTTGCGCATCGACCGCGACGACCTGGTCGAGCACTGCACCCGCATCTTCCTCGCCATCGGCGCCCCCGGCCGGGACTGAGCCCGGACGCACGAGGGCCGCGGCGGTCCCACGACCACCGCGGCCCCGCGAGCGACGAACGTCAGGACGGCGAGCAGCAGCCCGGCGCGCACACCTCGCCGTTGCGGCCGCAGCCGGCGGCGGGCATCAGCGACAGCTTCCGCGGCCGCACCTCGTCCACGTGCTCGGAGATCAGCTCCACGATCATCTTCGCGAACCGCGGATCGTCCCCGGCGGTCCCGGCCCGCACGAAGCCCATGCCGAGCTCGGCGGCCTTCTCCGCGGCCTCGTTGTCCAGGTCCCAGATCACTTCGAGGTGGTCGGAGACGAACCCGATCGGGCTCACCACCACCGAGGCGACGCCCTTGGCGTGCAGGTCCTCGACGTGGTCCACCACGTCCGGCTCCAGCCACGGCACCTGCGGCGGGCCGGATCGGGACTGCCACACCACGTCGTAGGTCTCCACCCCGGCCTCCTCGGCGACGAGCCGGGCGCACTCGGCGACCTGCCGGGAGTACCACTCGGGGCGGCCGTCCGGGCCGGGCATCGAATCGGCGCGCACCGGCACCGAGTGCGCGGTGAACACCAGCCGGGCCTGCGGATCACCGAGCTCGGCGTAGGCGCGGCGCACCACGTCGGCGTTGGCGCCCACGAACAGCGGGTGGTCGAAGAACTGGCGCAGCTTCACCAGGTCCGGGGCCTGCTCCCCCACCGCTTCGCGGGCCCGGGCGATGTCCTCGTGGTACTGCTTGCAACCCGAGTAGCCGCCCCACGCGGAGGTGGCGAACACCAGCGCCTTGCGCACGCCGTCCTCGGCCATCCGCGCCACGGTGTCCTCGATCATCGGGTGCCAGTTGCGGTTGCCCCAGTACACCGGCAGGTCGCGGCCCTCGGCGCGCAGCTGCTCCTGCAACCCGGCCATGATCTCGCGGTTGAGCCGGTTGATCGGCGAGACCCCGTCGAAGTGGTGGTAGTGCTCGGCCACCTCGTCCAGCCGCTCCGGCGGCACGCCTCTGCCCCGGGTGACGTTCTCCAGGAACGGCCGGACGTCCTCCGGGCCCTCCGGTCCACCGAACGACAAGAACAGCAGCGCATCGAAACTCACAGGACCATGATGGCCCGCCGCCGAACGGGCCGCTCACGGGGGGTGGGGGGGGGGGGCGGCCCCCGCCCCCCCCCCCCGGCGCACCCGCCCCGCGCGGGGAAACCCCCCGCCCCCCAGATGAAAGACCCCGGTGGGGTGGGGGGCCCCG
>NZ_JAIUKC010000205.1:0-5001 GCF_020177435.1 Saccharopolyspora sp. 7B
CCCGGCCCACCCACCCCCAACACCCCCCCCCCACCCAACCTCACCGGCCCCGGGGGCCCCGCCCCCCCCCGGGCCGCCCCCGGGGGGGGGGGGGGGGGGGCGGCCCCCCCCCCCCCCACCGGGCTCACGCGCCGAGCGCGGAGAACCCGCCGTCCACCATGATCATCGAGCCGGTGGTCTTGGGCAGCCAGTCCGACAGCACCGCGCAGATCGACTGCGCCACTGGGGTCGGGTCGTTGACGTCCCAGCCCAGCGGAGCCCGCTCACCCCAGGTCTCCTCCAGCCCGGAGAAGCCGGGGATGGACTTCGCGGCCATCGTGCGCACCGGGCCCGCCGACACCAGGTTCACCCGGATTCCCCGCGGACCGAGCTCGCGGGCCAGGTAGCGGCTGGTCGACTCCAGCGCCGCCTTCGCCACGCCCATCCAGTCGTAGGCCGGCCAGGCGACGCGCGCGTCGAAGTCCATGCCCACGATCGACGAACCCGCCGACAGCAGCGGCAGCGTCGCGGTGGTCAGCGACTTCAGCGAGTACGCCGAGATCTCCACCGCCGTGGACACGTCCTCCCACGGCGCGTCCAGGAAGCCACCGCCGAGGCAGGACGCCGGCGCGAACCCGATCGAGTGAAGCACGCCGTCGAGGCCGTCGACGTGCTCGCGCACCCGGTCGGCCAGGCTGTCGCGGTGCTCGGCGTTGGTCACGTCCAGCTCCAGCACCGGCGCGGGCTTCGGCAACCGGCCGGCGATGCGCTCCACCAGGCTCATCCGGCCGAACCCGGTGAGCACCACTTCCGCGCCCTGCTCCTGCGCCATCTTGGCCGCGTGGAACGCGATCGACGCGTCGGTGATCACGCCGGTGATCAGGATGCGCTTGCCTTCGAGCAATCCGCTCACGAACTTCCTCCGCTGTGCTTGCTTGGGCCCGCCGCGCGGCGGGCCGGTGGAAAACCGGGCCGGAACCCGCTCAGTGCCCCATGCCCAGGCCGCCGTCGACCGGGATCACGGCGCCGGTGACGTAGGCGGCCGCGTCCGAGGCCAGCCACGCCACCGTGCTCGCGACCTCCTCCGGTTCCGCGAACCGGGCCAGCGGCACCTGGGCGAAGATCTCCTTCTTGCGCTCCTCGGAGAGCGCGTCGGTCATGTCGGTGGTGACGAACCCGGGGGCGACCACGTTCGCGGTGATCGACCGCGACCCCAGCTCGCGGGCGATGGAGCGCGCCAGGCCGACCAGACCCGCCTTGCTCGCCGCGTAGTTCGCCTGACCGGCCCCGCCGGAAAGACCCACCACGGAGGACACGAACACCATCCGGCCGCGCTTGAGCCGCAGCATGCTGCTCGCCGCCCGCTTCGCCACCCGGTACGAACCGGCGAGGTTCGCGTCGAGCACCCGGCCGAACTGCTCCTCCCCCATGCGCAGCAGCAGCCCGTCGTCGGTGATCCCGGCGTTGGACACCAGCACCTCGACGCGGCCCTGCGCGGCCTCCACCTCGTCGAAGGCCGCCGAGACCTGCTCGGCGTCGGTGACGTCGCACTGCACGCCGCGCAGCCCGTCCGGAGCGCCCGAGCCGCGGTGGGTGACCGCCACCTCGTCGCCCGCCGCCTGGAACGCGCGGGCGATGGCCAACCCGATGCCGCGGTTGCCTCCGGTCACCAGAACGGACCGTCCCACTGTGGATCTCCTCCCGAAAAGCCCTGCGCGGTGAACGCCCGCGCCTCGACGGCCGAGTCCGTTCACCTGAACAGCCGCGACATTATCGGTTCACCGGTACCGGCCTCCCATCCGCTCCGAACAGAAATCGATCGCCAGAGCGGTGGCGCGCCGACAGTGGACACCGCCTTCCGGCCCCGCGAAGACCTACGGTGCGTACAGCCGCGATCCCGGACCGCGATCCCCGACCGCACCTGCCCACGGCCAGGACAGGAGTTCCCGCTTGACCACGACCGCCGCGACCACCACCGCGCCCCAGCCCGACCCCGCCGAACTCGCCGCAGCGCTGCGCGACGTGCTCGACGGACCCGCCCGGTTCGACCCGGGCACCCGCGCCCTGTACTCCACCGACGCCTCCAACTACCGGCAGGTTCCGCTCGGCGTCGTGCACCCCCGCCACGCCGGGGACGTGGCCGCCGCGGTCGCCGTCGCCCGCGAACGCGGGGTGCCGATCACCGGCCGCGGCGCGGGCACCAGCATCGCGGGCAACGCCTGCGGGCCCGGACTGGTGCTGGACTTCTCCCGGCACTTCAACCGCATCCTCGACGTCGACCCCGAGCGGCGGCTGGCCACCGTGGAACCGGGCGTGGTGCTCGACGTCCTGCAGGCCGCGGTGAAGCCGCACGGGCTCGCGTTCGGGCCCGATCCGTCCACGCACAGCCGCTGCACCCTCGGCGGCATGATCGGCAACAACTCCTGCGGCACCCACTCGGTGGCCTGGGGCAAGACCGTCGACAACGTGCGCTCGCTGGACGTGCTGCTCTCCGACGGCACCCGGCTCACCGTCGGGGAGACCTCCCCCGCCGAGCTCGACGCGCTGTGCGCCCGCGAGGACCGCACCGGGCTGCTCTACCAGCAGCTGCGGGCGCTGCGCGACGACACCGCCGAGCAGGTGCGCGCCTCGTTCCCCGACCTCACCCGGCGGGTCTCCGGCTACAACCTCGAACAGCTGCTGCCCGAGCACGGGTTCCACCTGGCCCGCGCGCTGACCGGCACCGAAGGCGGCTGCGCGGTGCTGCTCGGCGCCACCGTCGAACTCGTCGAGACACCCGCCGCGCGCGCCATGATCGTGCTCGGGTTCGAGGACAGCTACGCCGCCGCCGACCAGGTCACCCGGCTGCGCGGGCTCGACGCGCTCGCCATCGAAGGGCTCAGCGCCGAACTCGTCGACGTGGTCCGCGCCCGCAACCCGTCCTCCGCCGCGCTGCGGCTGCTGCCCGGCGGCCGCAGCTGGCTGCTCGTCGAGGTCGGCGGCACCGACCGGCGCGACGCCGAGAACGCCGCCGAACGCGTCCGCCGCGCCATCGGCTCCCGCGCCGAAGCCGTCGTGCACACCGACCCGGCCCGGATGGGCGCGCTGTGGAAGATCCGCGAGGAGGGCTCCGGCTACTCCACCCGGATGGCCGACGGTTCCGAGCGCTGGTCCGGGTGGGAGGACGCCGCCGTGCCGCCGGAACGGCTCGGCGCCTACCTGCGCGAGTTCGACGCGCTGCTGGCCCGGTTCGGGCGCAAGGGCGTCACCTACGGCCACTACGGCGACGGCTGCCTCCACGTGCGCGTCGACTTCGACCTGCTCGACGGCCCCGGCGCCGCCCGCTACCGCGAGTTCCTGGAGGCCGCGGCCGACCTCGTGGTCGCCCACGGCGGTTCGGTCTCCGGCGAGCACGGTGACGGGCGGGCCCGCTCGGCGCTGCTGTCCCGGATGTACCCGCCGGAGATCATCGGCGCGTTCGAGCGGTTCAAGTCGGCCTTCGACCCCGACGACCTGCTCAACCCCGGCCAGATCGTGCGGCCCCGGCCCGTGGACTCCGACCTGCGGCTGCTGGTCGCCCCGCCGAACATCCCCACCCGCACCGAGCTGGCGCTGCACGCCGACGGCGGCGACCTCGCGCCCGCCAGCAGGCGCTGCGTCGGCATGGGCAAGTGCCTGAACACCACAGGCGGGGTGATGTGCCCCAGCTACCGGGCCACCAAGGACGAGCAGCACTCCACCCGCGGCCGCGCCCACCTGCTGTTCGAGATGCTCAACGGCTCGCTGATCCGCGGCGGCTGGCGCTCCCGCGAAGTCCGCGAGGCGCTCGACCTGTGCCTCTCGTGCAAGGGCTGCAAGACCGACTGCCCCGTCGGTGTCGACATGGCGACCTACAAGGCCGAGTTCCTGCACCACCACTACCGGCACCGGCCGCGGCCCGCCTCCCACTACTCGATGGGCTTCCTGCCGCTGTGGCTCGCCCTCGGCCGGGTCGCGCCCGGCCTGGTCAACGCGGTGCTCGGCGGCCCGGCGGCACCGCTGGTCAAGCGCCTCGGCGGCATCGCGCCCGAGCGGCGGATGCCGAAGCTCGCCGGACGCAGCCTGCGGTCCTGGTGGGCCCACCGCGAACACCCGAGCACCCCCGGCGGCGCCCCCGCGCTGCTGTTCCCGGACACCTTCACCGACCACTTCGACCCGCACATCGGCCGCGACGCCGTCCTCGCCCTCGAACGCCTCGGCCACACCGTCGAACTCCCCCGCGAACCGGTGTGCTGCGGGCTGACCTGGGCCTCCACCGGGCAGCTCGGCACCGCCCGCCGCGTCGTGCAGCGCACCGCGCGCCTGCTGCGCCCGCGGATCGACGCCGGCCTGCCGGTGATCGGGCTCGAACCGAGCTGCACCGCGTTCCTGCGCGGCGACGCCCTCGAACTCGCCCCGCACGACCCGGACGTGCGGGCGCTCGCGGCGGCCACCCGCACCTTCGCCGAACACGTCGAACCCACCCGCGAGCGCTGGCAGCGCACCGGCGGCGGCAAAGCGCTCGTGCAACGGCACTGCCACCAGTACGCCGAGCTCGGCTTCGACGCCGACCGGGCCGCGCTCGCCGCCACCGGGACCGACGCCGAGGTCCTCGACGCCGGCTGCTGCGGCCTCGCCGGGAACTTCGGCTTCGAACGCGGCCACTACGAGGTGTCGATGGACTGCGCCGAGCAGGCCCTGCTGCCCGCGGTGCGCGCCGCCGAACCCGGCACCTCGGTCGTCGCCGACGGCTTCAGCTGCCGGTTGCAGATCCGCCAGGCCACCGACGTCGAACCGGTTCACCTGGCCACCCTGGTCCGCCGAGCCCTCGACGGATAGATCCCGCTCCCGTTCGCGGGATGGGCGAAACGGAACCTCACCGCTGCCTCCGAACCTGCCCGCGGGACTTTCGTCTGTTCCTGTCAGCGGCGAAGCCGCTGAGCCGCCGACCACCTACGCAGAACGACCACCCGCGGGTTCTCAGCGGCTTCCTCGCGAGGACAGCGATTTCGCCGTGTGTTGGGG
>NZ_JAIUKC010000206.1:0-4254 GCF_020177435.1 Saccharopolyspora sp. 7B
CGTCCATCCGGCTCCCTCCCGGCCCGCGCACCTGCCACACCGCCCCGCGCACCCCCGCGCCGAACCGCGGCCCGCGCCCGAGGCGCCCGTGCCCGGCGAGAGCTGGCGGCACGTGAGCGCGGCCCAGAACGGCGACCTCGACGCGTTCGGCAGGCTCTACGACGAGTACTCGCCCGTCGTGTACCGCTACGTGCTGTTCCGGATCAGCGACCACTGCCTCGCCGAGGACATCACCAGCGAGACCTTCCTGCGGGCGCTGCGGCGCATCGCCACCGTCAGCTACCAGGGCCGGGACGTCGCCGCCTGGTTCATCACCATCGCGAAGAACCTGGTGCTCGACCACGTGAAGTCCAGCCGGACCCGGCTGGAAGTGCCGATCCCCGAGCTCCCCGACGCCCAGCACCGAACGCAGCACCACGGCGGCCCGGAGCAGCACGTGCTCGACGCCGCCACCCAGCAGGAGCTGCTGCGCTGCGTGCGGCAGCTCAACCCGGACCAGCGCGAATGCATCCGGCTGCGGTTCATGCAGGGCCTGTCGGTCACCGAGACCGCCCAGCGCATGCAGCGCGGCGAAGGCGCCGTCAAAGCGCTGCAGCACCGCGCCGTGCGGCGCCTCGGCCAGCTGCTGCCCGACGACCTGCGCTGACCCGGGCCGATCGAAGCCGGTCCCGGCCGATCAGCGCGGACCGCGCCAACGCGCCGGGCGGGAGCCTCTAAGCTGGAGGCCTTGCTGGGCCGGGTCGCCGCACCGGCGGGAACGCCCCGCTCAGCGACCCTGGTACGCCAGGACCCGAACCCGAGCAACATCCAGCCGGAGCAAGACCGGGAGGCGCGGCGGTGCCGACAAGTCCAGGCCCAGCCGAAGGCCCAGGCCACGACGGCCGACGGCGCGGCGGCTCGGCGCGCCACGACCGGGACGCCGGGGGCGAGGACGCGGCCGAGCCGCGGCTCGGCCCGCCGGACGGCGAGCCGCGCGAGACCCCGTCCGCGCTGGACCCCGCCGAGGGCTCGTTCGACAGCGCGAAGGTCGCCGGCCGCGCCTCGGCCGAAGCGGCCGTGGCGGGAGCGGAACCGGGCGGGTCGCTGACCGCGCCGCCGGACCTCACCGCCGCCGCCTTCTTCGACGTGGACAACACGATGATGATGGGCGCCTCGCTGTTCCACTTCGCCCGCGGCATGGCGGCCCGCAAGTTCTTCACCGCCTCCGACCTCGCCGGGTTCGCGTGGCAGCAGCTGAAGTTCCGCGTCGGCGGCCGGGAGAACGCCGACGACGTGCAGGCCAGCCGGGAGCAGGCGCTGTCGTTCGTCGCCGGGCGCAAGGTCGCCGAGCTCGTGGAGCTCAGCGAGGAGATCTACGACGAGCTGATGTCCGACCGCATCTGGGCGGGCACCCGCGCCCTCGCCCAGATGCACCTCGACGCCGGTCAGCGGGTGTGGCTGGTGACCGCGACCCCGGTGGAGCTGGCGCAGATCATCGCCCGGCGGCTCGGGTTGACCGGTGCGCTGGGCACCGTGGCCGGGCACGTGGACGGCGTCTACACGGGACGGCTGGTCGGCGAGATGCTGCACGGGCGGGCGAAGGCGCACGCGGTGCGCGCGCTGGCCGCCAGCGAAGGCCTGGACCTGCGCCGCTGCACCGCGTACTCGGACTCGGCGAACGACGTGCCGATGCTGTCCGCGGTGGGCACCGCGGTGGCGGTCAACCCGGACCAGCGGCTGCGGGACATCGCCCGGTCCCGGGGCTGGGAGATCCGCGACTTCCGCACCGGGCGCAAGGCCGCCCGCATCGGCGCGCAGTCGATGCTCGGCGCCAGCGCGGTCGCGGGCGCCATCGCGGCGGGCCTCGCCTACCGGCGTCGCGACCGCTCCTGACGAGGCGGCCCACCGGCCCGGCGGCTCACCCCAGGAAGACGTTCTGGCGGCCGGCCAGCAGGCGGTAGAGGGTCTGCTGGATGATCTCGCGGACCTGGTCGCTGAGGCTGAACACGACCATCGGGTCGTCGGCGGCGCCCTCCCCGTAGGAGGCGGTCTCCACCGGCTCGCCGAACTCGATGTACCACTTCGACGGCAGCGGCACCGCACCCAGCAGCCCGAAGTGCGGGAACAGCGGCGTCACCGGGAAGTACGGCAGCCCCAGCAGCCGCGCCAGCGGCCGGATGTCGCCGAGCTTCGGGTAGATCTCCTCGGCCCCGACGATCGAGCAAGGCACGATCGGCACCCCGGTCCGCATCGCCGCCGACACGAACCCGCCGCGGCCGAAGCGCTGCAGCTTGTACCGGTCCCGGTAGGGCTTGCCGACGCCCTTGAAGCCCTCCGGCCACACCCCGACCAGCTCACCGGCCCGCAGCAGCCGCTCCGCGTCCGGGTTGCACGCCAGGGTGTGCCCGGCCTTGCGCGCCAGCGAACCGACCATCGGCAGCCGGAACACCAGGTCCGCGCCGAGCATCCGCAGGTGCCTGCCCGGGTCGTGGTGGTCGCGCAGCGCGACCGTCGTCATCAGCGCGTCCAGCGGCAGCGTGCCCGAGTGGTTCGCGACCACGAGCGCGCCCGAGTCGGGGACGTTCTCCAGCCCGATCGCCTCGACCCGGAACCACTTCTCGTACAGCGGCCGCAGCGGCGGCACCACCAGGTGGTCGGTGAGGTCCTCGTCGAAGCCGAACTCGTCGACCTGGTAGTCGCCGAGCAGCCGGCGGCGGGCGAAGGCCAGCGCGTCGGCGACCGCGTCCTCCCAGCCGTCCTCGCGCTCCTCCGGCTCGGGCAGCGGGGCGGGGCCGGGCCGCGCACCGCCGGGACGCTGGTCCGCCGGGTGCAGCGGGATCACTCGGGCGTCCGCCATCTGGCCTCCTGGTTGCCGCAGTCTGGTCAAGGTCACCGCAGTCGGGCGAGCAGGGCGCCGACACCGCGCTCCCACGCCACGACCTGCTCCGGGTCGATCACCGGTTGCAGGTCGCGGCCGCGCACGAAGTCGTCGAACGCCTGCTGCGTGGTCCAGCGCGGGGTGAAGCCGAAGCTCTCCCGCAGCCTCGTGGTGTCCACGACGCGCCCGAAGTTCAAGAACCGCATCTGCTCCGGGGAGAAGTCGACCAGCCGCGCGCCGCGGAAGAACCGGCTCACCGCGGGCACCCCGGCCCGCGGGATCGGCACCGCGACCCGCCCGGCGCGGCGGATCGCCTGCGAGAGCATCAGCACCCCGTCGCCGCCCGCGTTGTACACGCCGGGCAGCGCACGGGTGGTGGCCTTCTCCAGCACGGCCAGCGCGTCCTCGGAGTGCAGCAGCTGCATCCGGGCGTCGTAGCCGAGCACGGTCGGCACCAGCGGCAGCGCGAAGTAGCGGGTGAGGTCGGCGTCGATGCGCGGACCGATGAGGTGGGTGAAGCGCAGCGTGGTGATGTCCACGTCGGGCCGGCGCCTGCCGAAACCGCGCACGTAGCCCTCGATCTCCCCGGCGTCCTTCGCGTACCCGGAGGAGGGCAGGTCCTTCGGCTCCATGTCCTCGGAGAACACGGCGGGATCGCGCGGGCTGGCGCCGTAGACGGCGGTGGTCGACTTGACCACCAGCCTGCGCAGCTCCGGGGCCTTCTGGCAGGCCGCCAGCAGCTGCATGGTGCCGATGACGTTGAGCTCCTTCATCGCGGCCCGCCCCGCCGGACCGGACTGGGAGTTCACCGCCGCGTGCACCACGGTGTCCACGCCGGAACCGGCGATGACCTTCGCGATGAGCGGGTTGCGGATGTCGGCGCGCACGAACTCGGTGCGCCCCATCCGACGGCGCAGGTCGGGACGCGGCGGAGCGGTGTCCACGCCCAGCACGCGTTCGATGTCGGGGTTGGCGGCGAGCCGCGCGGCGAGGTGCCCGCCCAGGAAGCTGCTCACGCCCGTCACGAGCACGACGTTCGGCACCATGGTTCTCCCCGAGAGGTCCGGCCGGAGGGGTTCGCTCGCGCCCGCCCACCGGAAGCCGGCCGCGATCGCGGAGCGCGAGCTCCGCGCACGATGCTACCGAGCGCGGTCACCCGCTCCGGTTTCGCGCGGGCGACGCCGCGATGTCCTCGTGCACCCCACCAGCGGCCGGTGCGGTCGGCAACCCGGACGATCCCGGACCACCTGGGCGGAGGGGGTGGCAAAACGACCGCCCCCCCCCCCCCCGGGGGGGGGGGGGGGGCGGCGCGGGGAAACAACCGACCCCATACCCCACCCCGGGGGGGGGGGGGGGGGGGGGGCGGCCGGGGGGGTATGCCAAATTAGTCGCGGGGG
>NZ_JAIUKC010000207.1:0-12047 GCF_020177435.1 Saccharopolyspora sp. 7B
GTGCCCCCCCCCCCCCCCCCGCGGGGGGGGGGGCCCCCCCCCCGCCCCCCCCGGCCCCCCCGGGGGGGGGGGGGGGCCCCCCCCCCCCCCGCCCCCCCGCGGGGGGGGGGCGGCGGCGAAGGCGCGAGATCCGAGACTCCCGATCTCGCACCGCGTGGGCGCGGGCCGGAGTCCGGCAGATCCCTTACTTGCCCAACTTGCGACGCTGGACGCGGGTCCTGCGCAGAAGCTTGCGGTGCTTCTTCTTGGACATGCGCTTGCGGCGCTTCTTGATGACCGAGCCCATGCGGAATCCTTCGCTGTCGGCGTTGGTACGAACGTCTTCTCGTGCCGGTGCTGCCCCTGGCGCACCGCCGGTGGGAGCACCGGCAGCAGGCACGATCGATCCCGCAGCCTACCCGCCCACCGGTCACCCCCTGACGGAGTGGTCCGTCAGGGCGGCCCGGCACCCCCGGACGGGCGCCGCCGCGCCCGGGGGACGACGGCGCTCATCCCGCGTTGTAGTAGGCGTTCTCCAGGTAGGAGTGCACGTCGTTCTCCGCCACGCGGAAGGAGCGCCCCACGCGTGCCGCGGGGAGCTCACCGGCGTGCACCAGCCGGTAGACGGTCATCTTCGACACCCGCATCAACCTGGCCACTTCGGCCACGGTGAGGAATTGCACGTTCCCCACCTGCGGGGGTGCTTGCTGGCTGGGTTCCGAGTTCGCAGACATGCTTCACCGAGTCCTTCGGCCCGCGCGCGCCGTCGGCTTCCCCTCCGACGGACTCCACACGCACGTGCTCCGTCGAGAGTAGCGGGACGGTTGGGATTCCTGCGATGCGCGAACGTCCCGGATCCAGGGGTTTCCGCCGGTCAGCGCCGGGGAACCGGTGGTCCTAGTCGTGCGCGCGGCCCAGTTCCACCGAACGGTCCCTGGCGGCTTCGATGGCGTCGATGAGGGCGGCCCGCACACCGTGCTTCTCCAGCTCGCGGATGCCCGCGATGGTGGTCCCGGCCGGCGAGGTCACGGCCTCGCGCAGGATCGTCGGGTGGCCCTCCGAGCCGTCGCGCAGCATCGTCGCGGCGCCCACCGCGGCTTGCACGATCAGGTCGGCGGCGGTGGCCCGCGGGATGCCGAGCAGGATGCCCGCGTCGATCATCGCTTCGACCAGGTAGAAGAAGTAGGCGGGCCCGGAACCGGACAGCGCGGTCACCGCGTCCTGCTGGGTCTCGGGGACCCGGACGACCTTGCCGACGCTGCTGAGCAGTTCCTCCACCACGGCCAGGTGCTCGTCGCCCGCGTGCGATCCGGCGGAGATGGCGCTCATCGCCTCGCCGACGACCATCGGGGTGTTCGGCATCACCCGCACCACCGGGGTTCCTTCGGCGAGCCTGCGCTCGTAGAGCTTGGTGGGCAGGCCGGCGCACAGCGAGACCACCAGCGTCGCCGCGTCCAGCAGCGGCGCGACCTGGTCCAGCAACGGCTCGATGTCCTGCGGCTTCACCGCCACCACGAGCACGTCGGCGCGGCGCACCGCGGTGGCGACGTCCACGTGCTCGATGCCGTACTCCGCGGTCAGCTGCGCGGCCCGTTCCGGGTGGCGCTCGGTGAACATCAGCTCATCCGCGTTCCGCCCCGCCTGCAGGAGCCCCGCCAGCAGCGACTCGCCGATCTTGCCCGCGCCCAGTACGGCAATCGAATTCATGCGGAACAGGGTGCCAGAACGTCCGCGCAGGACCCTCCCCAGGCGCCACCTGCGCGGTTAGTGTGTCGGCAACCACGACATCGATGTTGCGGAGCGCCGAGCGCGCGGACGAGGAGGTCCGATCCCGATGCTGAGCACGATGCACGACGGCCCGCTGTCGATCGCCAGGATCCTCGAGCACGGCAGCCGGGTACACGGTGCTTCGGAGGTGGTGACCTGGACCGGGGACGAGCCGCGCCGCCGCAGCTACGCCGAGGTCGGCAGGCGCGCGGCCCAGCTCGCGCACGGGCTGCGCTCCCTCGGCGTCACCGATGACCAGCGCGTCGCCACGTTCATGTGGAACAACGCCGAGCACCTCGAGGTGTACCTGGCGGCGCCCGCGATGGGCGCGGTGCTGCACACGCTGAACATCCGGTTGTTCCCGGAGCAGGTCAGCTACATCGCCGACCACGCCGAGGACCACGTCGTCGTCGTGGACGCGAGCCTGCTGCCGCTGTTCCAGAAGGTGCTGCCCGCGATGAGCACGGTGCGCCACGTCGTGGTCAGCGGCGGGGACCCGGCGGCGCTGGCGGCCCCGGACGGCGTCCAGGTGCACGGCTACGAGGAGCTGCTGCGCGGCCGCCCGGAGGTCTTCGAGTGGCCGGAGCAGGACGAACGCGCCGCGGCGGCGATGTGCTACACGTCCGGCACCACGGGGAACCCGAAGGGCGTCGTCTACTCGCACCGCTCGATCTGGCTGCACTCGATGCAGGTGTGCATGTCGGACGGGATGGCGCTGGCGCAGGCGGACCGCGGCCTGGCGGTCGTCCCGATGTTCCACGCCATGTCCTGGGGCCTGCCGTACGCGGCGCTGATGTCCGGCGCCTCGCTGATCATGCCGGACCGGTTCCTGCAGGCCGAGCCGCTGGCCGCGATGATCTCCTCGCTGCGCCCGACGATGGCGGCCGCGGTGCCGACGATCTGGCAGGGCCTACTGCAGCACCTGGAATCGCACCCCAAGGACATCTCCTCGCTGCGCGAGGTCGTGGGGGGCGGCCCCCCCCCCCCGCCCGCGCTGATGCGGACGTTCCAGGAGCGCTACGGCATCCCGGTGCTGCATGCGTGGGGCATGACCGAGACGTCCCCGCTGGGCAGCGTGGCCCGCCCGCCCGCCTCGGCGGTCGGCGAGTCGCAGTGGCCGTACCGGGAGTCGCAGGGCCGGTTGGCGGCGGCGGTGGAGGCACGGCTGATCGGCGACGACGGCCGGGAGCTGCCGTGGGACGGCACGAGCGTCGGCGAGCTGGAGGTGCGCGGCCCGTGGGTCACGTCCTCGTACCACGGCGGCGAGGACGTGGAGAAGTTCCACGACGGCTGGCTGCGCACCGAGGACGTCGGCACCCTGTCCGCGGACGGTTTCCTGCGGCTCACCGACCGCGCCAAGGACGTCATCAAGTCCGGCGGCGAGTGGATCTCGACGGTCGAGCTGGAGAACCACCTGGTGGCGCACCCGGCGGTGGCCGAGGCGATGGTCGTCGGCGTGCCGGACCCGAAGTGGGACGAGCGCCCGCTCGCGGCCGTGGTGCTGCACGAGGGCGCGTCGGCCGACGCGGCGGAGCTGCGCGCGTTCTTGGCCGACCGGGTCGCGAAGTGGCAGCTTCCGGAGCACTGGACGTTCCTGGCCGAGGCGCCGAAGACCAGCGTCGGCAAGTACGACAAGAAGCGGCTCCGCAAGCAGCACGCCGACGGGGCCCTCGACCTCGAACAGGCCTGACGCGGGGGGGCGGCGGCCCGGGAACCGCCGCCCGCCCGGTCACGAGTCCTCGTCGTCGGCCGCGGAGTCGTCGATCCGCTGTTCCTTGGCGCGTTCCGCGTGGGAGAAGGTGTCCTGCACCTGGTCGAGGTGTTCGCGGACCAGGTGGGACAGGTGCAGGGAGCGGTCGTAGGCCGGGCCCTGCACCGTCGGCTGCGCCGCCGCGCTCCACTGCTCCCGGGCGCCGCACAGCTTGCACACCTGGCCGCCGCCGGAGTGCTCGAAGTCGAGCTGGATGGGGTGGATGCGCACGGACGGCACGGCGGTCTCCCTGGTGTCGGCGGTGATCGGGCCCTCGGCGGCGATCGCGGCCGGAGCCGCCGCCACCCTAACCCCGCGCACCGGCCGAACCGGGCGAGCCGCACCGGCCCGCCCGGGATCGGGAACCGCTACCGCGCGCTCAGCGCCAGCTGCCGGGCCTGGCACACCAGCCGGCCGGTGGAGTCGATGACGAGGGTGTCCTCGTCGAACCACTGCCCGTGCACGGCCTTGGACTCCACGACCAGCCGCAGCCAGCCGTTCGCGGGCCGGGCCCGCAGCAGCGCCGTCAGCTGCACCGTCGGGGACCAGCCGAAGCGGCCCAGGTTGAAGGTGACCGGCATGGTGAGGTCGCCCGCGACGAGCCCGAACAGCAGGTCCGGCTGCCCCTGGTGCGGGCGCGCCCACAACCGCAGCCGCAGCGGCTCCTCGGTGCTGCCGCGGAGGAACCCGGCGCCGCGCGGGTCGAGCCGCATGTCGCAGGCCTTGGCCAGGCCACCCGGCCAGGACGCGTCCGTGCTGCCCAGGTCGATCGCGTCGGCGGGCGGGTTCACCGGCATGTCCGGCAGGTCCGACCAGCTGGGCGGCTCGTCGGGCACCTGGCCGAGGGTGATGGTGGCGTCCACGCACCGCTGCCCGGCCTGCTCCAGCACGGCGCGGACGACGGTGACGGTCCGCCCCGCCTTGAGCAGCTCGGTCCGCAGCAGCACCGGGCCCACCTTCGGCGAGTTCAGGTACTGCGCGCTGACCGACAGCGGTTCCAGCTGCCCGTCACCGACGGCGGCGCGGCTGAGCAGCGCCAGCAGGTAGCCGCCGTGCGGGCGGTCCCCGACGGACCAGTCCGGGTGCAGGTCGGCGACGAAGGTGCCGTCGCCCAGCGGGCGGACGGCGAGGGTGTCGAGGAAGGGGGTGTCGTTCACGCGCGACCCGCGCAGTGCCGGCGTCGCTCCTGAGCGAGCGAGGCGCGAATCGTACTCATGCCATGATCCTACGTTCCCGCCCCGAAGTTGATCACCGGGTGGGGGCCGGGCTCACCCGGCCCGCGGCCGACCCGGCGCCTGCAGGTGCAACCGCGCGAACACCAGCGCCTCCGCCAGCAACGCGGCCCGTTCCTGCTGGTTGCGCGCCTTGCGGCTGTTCACCTCCAGCACCACCGATCCGGCGAAGCCGTCCGCCGCCAGCAGCTCGCAGACCTCCGCGCACGGCTGCGAGCCGTGGCCCGGCACGAGATGTTCGTCACGGGGAGCCCCGGTCCCGTCGGCGAGGTGCACGTGCGCCAGCCGGTCCTGCATCCGCTTGTACAGCTCGATCGCGTCCACGTGCGCCGCGGCCGCGTGCGACAGGTCCAGCGTGTAGCTGCCGTAGCCGACCTCCGTCGGGTCCGGCGACGGCGTGAACGCGGACAGACCGCCGGACTTCCCGCCGCGCAGCCGGTTCAGCCGGTTCGGCGGGCGGATCGGGAACATGTTCTCCACCGCGACCCGGATCCCGCTGGTCTCCTCCAACGAGCCGACGAGCTCCGAGAAGCCCTCCGCGTACCGGCGCTGCCAGCGGAACGGGGGGTGCACCACCACCGTCGACGCACCCAGGTCCGCGGCGGCCACCACGGCCCGGCGCAGCCGCTCCTCCGGCTCCGGCGACCACACCCGCTGGGTGATGAGCAGGCACGGCGAGTGCACCGCCAGGATCGGCACCCCGTGCTCCCGGGACAGCCGGTGCAGCGCGGCGACGTCCTGGCTCACCGCGTCCGCCCACACCATCACCTCGACCCCGTCGAAGCCCAGGTCCGCGGCCATCTCGAACGCGGCCCGGGCCGGCTGGGGCCACACCGATGCGCTGGAGAGCCCGACCGGGATGTCGGGGTGGTGCTCGGTCTCCGCCGTGTTCGGTTGCGGTGTCATGTGCTGCCCCAGCGTCTCGCGCCCCACCGGATCCTCCACGCGGCTCGGGATCCGCGCGGCGAACCCGGTCTCACTGCCCGATCAGCAGCAGTGCGGCGGGCGACACGGTGCAGATCAGGCCGACCAGCACCGCGAGCAGGATCGTCTGCAAGTCGTCGGTGCGCAAGAACTTCCGCGCGATGAACACCAGCGCGCCGGTGATCGCCAGCGCGGCGACCAGCGCCGCGATCGGGATCGCCGTCCACAGCCAGCGGAACGCGAACCACACCGCGCCACCGCACACCAGGCCCGCGCCGCCCTGCAGGGCGAGCACCAGCCACTCCTTGCCGGTGGTCGGCTCCGACTCCTCCTCGTCGTCGTCGGCGTCGGCGCGGTAGTCGTCCGCGTCGAGCCCGGCGGGGAGCGCCTCGTCGTACTCGTCGAACTCGTCGTCGGCGTCGTAGCCGTCCTCGCGGTACCGGGTGGCCTCGGCGTCCTCGGCGTAGTCGTCGTAGTTCGCCGGGGACGCGTAGGCGGTGCCCGAGTCGTAGTCCTCGTAGTCGTCGAAGTCGTACGGGTCGTCGCCGCGCGCCGGGGCGGCGTCCGCGGGCGGGTAGGCGAGCATCGCGGTGCCGTCCGCACCGGCGCTCTTGGCCTCCGCCTCCACCCGCGGCAGCTGCTCGGTGGCGCCTTCCAGCGGCACCGAGCGGGTCGGCTGCTCGTGCGGCCCGGCTGCCGGGACCGGCCCCAGCGCGGGTTGCTGCACGGTCATCTCCGCGTCGGACGGTCCCGCATCGGGCGCGTCCGGCGGCGGGGTCGCGCGCGGCGGTGCCCCGGCCGCGGCGAAGCGGCGGGCCCAGAAACCGGAGCCCTGGTCCGGGTCTGCGGTCTGCTCGTCCTCGACGGGCGGTGCCTGCGGTGCCGGAGCGGGTGCCTGCGCGGCAGGTGCCTGCGCGGCAGGAGCCTGCGGAGCGGGGGCCTGCGCGGCGGGCGCCTGCGGGCGCGGCGGGCCGGGCGGCGGCCCTGCCGGGGGCGGCCCGGAGAACTGCTGCGGCGCCGCGGGCGGTGCCGGTGGCCCGGCGGGCGGTACCGCGGGCTGCGGCCCGGTGCCCTGCGGCTGCGGAGCGGCCCGGCCGGGCGCCTGCGGTGCGCCGCCCTCGGGCTGGCCGGAACCGGCCTCCTCGGCCTCCTCCGGCTTGATCGCGCGCATCGTGCCGCTGTCCGAGAGCACCCGCTGGATGATCGCCTGCGGGGCGGTCTCGCTCGGGTCCTCGGCTCGCCTGCGTCGCCTGTGCGCGCTGCGCTGCGAGCCGCCGCCGTACTCGGCGAGCAGCTCGGCGACGGTGCGCTGGCTCGGGTGCTCGGACCCGCTGTCCCGACTCATCGATTCCACCGTGCCCCGTAGTGGGCTTGCCGTCCAGTTCCCCGATCCACGTCTGACCCGTTCGCGGAGGCCCGCTCCGCGTCGAACGACCCGAACTCGGCGCGGGTCCGCATCGCAGTGTGGTCCTCTCCGTTGGCGTGGTCCAGCCGCCGGAGGATGACTCCTTCCCGCAGCGCCCACGGGCAGATGTCCAGTTCCGCCACCCCCAGCGCGCGCATCACCGCCTCCGCGACGAGCGCACCGCTGATCAGCTGGTGCGAGCGCGCGCTGCTGACCCCGTCGAGCGTGGCCAGGTCGGCCGCCGACATCCTGGTGATGAACGCCAGCAGCTGCCGCAGCCCCGTCTCGGTGAGGCTGCGCGGCACGCGCGGACCCGCGGAGGCCGGTGCGGCGCCGGTCAGCCGGGCCAGCGAGCGGAACGTCTTCGAGGTGGCGACGGCGCGGTCGGGGCTGCCGCTCTTGCGGAACCGCTTCGCCGTCGCCGCCAGCTGGTCGTCCAGCCAGTCCCGCATCTCCGCCACCTGGCGCTGCGTCGGCGGGTCCTGCGGCAACCGGGTCCGGGTCAGCCGGCCCGCGCCCAGCGGCAGCGACGCCGCCAGGTCGGGCTGCTCGTCGATGCCGATCGCCATCTCCAGCGAGCCGCCGCCGATGTCCAGCAGCAGCAACCGGCCCGCGGACCAGCCGCACCAGCGGCGGGCGGCGAGGAACGTCAGCCGCGCCTCCTGCTCGCCGCTGAGCACGCGCAGCTCCACGCCCGTCTCGTCCCGCACGCGGGCGAGCACCTCGGCGGAGTTGTGGGCTTCGCGGATCGCGGAGGTCGAGAACGCCATCAGGTCCTCGCACCCCGCCTGCTCGGCGGCCTGCTTCACCTGCGCGACGTTGGCGACGAGCTCGTCGGCGTCGGCGTCGGCGAGGCGCCCGTCGGCACCGATCCGCTCCGCCAGCCGCAGCACGGTCTTCTCCGATGTCATCGGGGTCGGATGGGCACCACGGTGCGCGTCCACCACGAGCAGGTGGACGGTGTTGGATCCGACGTCGAGCACCCCTAGGCGCATGACCGATAACGTTACCGGCCGCAACCGCGCCCCCGAGGCGGGTGGGGGCCGGGAATGCGCCCGAACCCGGACGTGCTGGGAGTTCCGCCCGGTTCGCGTCGGCAGCGGCGCGCGGTCACCACGCGCCCGGCCACCGCACCGGACCGGCGTTCGCGCAGGTGCGGGCGGGCGCCCGGCCGCGGGGCGGATCACACCTCGAACTTGTAGCCCAGACCGCGGACGGTCACCAGGAACTGCGGTTCCGCCGGGTCCGGCTCCAGCTTGGAGCGCAGCCGCTTCACGTGGACGTCGAGCGTCTTGGTGTCCCCGACGTAGTCGGCGCCCCACACCCGGTCGATCAGCTGGCCGCGGGTCAGCACCCGGCCCACGTTGCGCAGCAGGTACTCCAGCAGGTCGAACTCCTTGAGCGGCAGGCTGGTCTCCTCGCCGCCGACGGTCACCACGTGCCGCTCCACGTCCATCCGGACCGGACCGGCCTCCAGCACCTGCGGCTGCAGGTCCTCGGCCTCGCCGCCGCGGCGCAGCACCGCGCGGACCCGGGCGATGAGCTCGCGGGCCGAGTACGGCTTGGTGACGTAGTCGTCGGCGCCGAGCTCCAGCCCGACCACCTTGTCGATCTCGCTGTCCCGCGCCGTCACCATGATCACCGGCACGGCGGAGCGCTGCCGCAGCTGCTTGCACACGTCGGTGCCGCTCATGCCGGGCAGCATCAGGTCCAGCAGCACGATGTCGGCGCCGTTGCGGTCGAACTCCTCGAGCGCCTCCTGCCCGGTCGTCGCGACCGCGGCGGTGAAACCCTCCTTGCGCAGCAGGAACGCCAACGGGTCTGCGAAGGACTCCTCGTCCTCCACGATCAGCACCCTGGTCACCGGACTCCTCCCGTTTCGACGGTTGCGACCCCGTCCGCACTATCGGTCTCGGGGCGGGTCTCCGCCCGGCCCCGTTCGGCCGCGCCCGGCCGGGCCTGGCCACCGGACGGCTCGGAGCCGGTGGGCTCCGCGGCCGGTGCCGCGCCCTGCTCCCCGGCGCCCTCCGGGTCGGCCCCGTGCCGGGGGACCCGGAGGGTGAAGGTGGAGCCGGTGCCGAGCCTGCTCCACAGCTTCACCTCGCCGCCGTGGTTGGCGGCGACGTGCTTGACGATGGCCAGCCCGAGCCCGGTGCCCCCGGTGGCCCGGGAGCGCGCCGGGTCCACGCGGAAGAACCGCTCGAACACCCGCTGCTGGTGCTGCGGGTCGATGCCGATGCCGCGGTCGGTCACCGCGATCTCCACGAAGTCGCCGACCATGCGGCGGCTGATGGAGACCGGCGACCCCGGCGGCGAGTAGGCCACCGCGTTGTCGATGAGGTTGCTCAGCGCGGTCACCAGCAGCGTCCGGTCCCCGTCGAGCAGCAGGTCGCTGGGCTCGTCGACGGCGATCTCGATGCCCGCGGACTCGGCGGCGATCCGGGAGCGGCCCAGCGCCTCCTCGACGACGGCGTCGACCTCGACGGTGGTCAGCTCCGGCAGGCGTTCGGCGCCCTGCAACCGGGACAGCGCGATGAGCTCGGAGACGAGGGTTCCCAGCCGGGTCGACTCGTGCAGGATCTTGGTGGAGAACCGGCGCACCTCGTCGGCGTCGTCGGCGGCGTCGATCACCGCCTCGGCCAGCAGCGCGAGCGCCCCGACCGGGGTCTTGAGCTCGTGGGAGACGTTGGCGACGAAGTCCCGGCGGGTCGCTTCCAGCCGCACCGCGTCGGATTCGTCCCCGGCGTCGACGACGGTGAACCCGTCGCCGAGCGGCCGGACCTCGCCGTGCACCGCCGCCGGACCGCGGCCGCGCAGCGAGGTGCGGTTCAGCGGGGACAGGTCCACGGTCACGGGTTCGCCGGTCTCCAGCGCCTGCTCGGCCGCCGCGCGGGCGCGGGCGTCGGCCCGCTTGTCCCGGACGAAGCCGAGCTCGTCGGCGCGCGGGTTGTGCAGCACCACGTCGCCGAACCGGTTGAGCACGACGATGCCGTTGTTGGTGGTGTGCACGAGCCGTTGCAGCAGTTCGGCGACGGTCGGCCCAGCGGGCCTGCGCCGTTCGCGAACCCGCGCCGTCCGGGCGGCCAGGTAGCCGGCCGCCACGCCGATCGCCAGCAGGCCGATGATCAGGGCGGTATAGCCCAATGCGGTCACGTTGGCATCGTAAGCAGGGAGAGCCCGTGCTGGACCAGCCCGCGAGCGCGATCCGTGATGCCCGCGACATGAATCGGGGCGTTCTTCACCCCTGATTCACTCGAAAGTGGAACCCGGTTCAGCTGCGCTGCGTTCCGCCACCGGTTCCGTGAACGGGGAGCGGACGCAACGCGGGCGACACCTTCGTTCAGGTGTCGCCCGGAACAACTGCTCGAGGTGCGAACACGGCTGGTGATCGCCCCGCCACCGAACGCGCGGGGCGATCACCGCCGGAGCTCAGCGGCCCTGGTTCGCGACCGCGGCGGCGGCCGAGGCCGCGGCGTCCGGGTCCAGGTAGGTCCCGCCCGGGTTCGTCGGCCGCAGCTGCTCGTCCAGGTCGTAGCGCAGCGGGATGCCCGTCGGGATGTTCAGCCCCGCGATGTCCGCGTCGGAGATCCCGTCCAGGTGCTTCACCAGCGCGCGCAGCGAGTTGCCGTGCGCGGCCACCAGCACCGTCCGCCCGGCGCGCAGGTCCGGCACGATCGCGCTCTCCCAGTACGGCAGCAGCCGGGTCACCACGTCCTGGAGGCACTCGGTGCGCGGCATCTCGGCGCCGAGATCGGCGTACCGCGCGTCGCCTTCCTGGCTGAACTCGTCGCCCGGGTCGATCTCCGGCGGCGGGGTGTCGTAGGAGCGGCGCCAGAGCATGAACTGCTCCTCGCCGTACTCGTCCAGGGTCTGCTTCTTGTTCTTGCCCTGGAGCGCGCCGTAGTGCCGCTCGTTGAGCCGCCAGTCGCGCCGCACCGGGATCCAGTGCCGGTCGGCGACGTCCAGCGCGATGTTGGCGGTGGTGATGGCGCGGCGCAGCAGCGAGGTGTGCAGCACGTCGGGCAGCACCCCGGTCTCGCGCAGCAGCTCGCCGCCGCGGCGGGCCTCGGTCGTGCCCTTCTCGGAGAGGGGGACGTCGACCCAGCCGGTGAACAGGTTCTCGGCGTTCCAGGTGCTTTCGCCGTGTCGCAGCAGTACCAGAGTCCCGATGGTCATGGGCTCAGGCTATGCCAGGGAGCGGGCGGGCCGTGCCACCGCCGCCGCGCTCGCCCCGGGGACCGCGGTCGCGCGCCATGGTCGCCGAACGGCGCGGCCCCGCATGCCGCCGGAGTCGTCGAGCGACGGGCTCCCGCGCCCCGCCGGGCCGTCGGAGCCCTCCGGTCGCCCGCGCGGCGGGCCGTCGGCCGGGGAACGGGCCGGAGCAGCCCGCGTTGGTCCGAACGGGTTGATCCGCGTTGCTCCGCCCCGGGACGCACCTTCATCGAACGTGAGGTTTTTTCGGTCGAACCGGCCGGATGTCACCCCGAAATCGATCACTCAGAGCAGTGAGCCACCGTATCGAGTGATGATCTTCAGGGGACGGCAGCCGCTGGCAGTGAGCCCGCAGATCGGTTGTGGCCGTCACTCGACGGTTATGGATTCACCGTGCCGTTGTGACACGAAAGTGTCGCCGCTCACATTCGAGGCGGCCATACCGCACTGAATAAGCCGAAGCGTTACCTTCGGTGAGTAAGATCACTCGTATGGAGTAGGAACTCGGACTTGTGGCCAGTGCGTGACTCTGCGAAGTTGGCACTGCTCTCGCTGATCGGCTCCCACGCACTCCCCGATCCCGCGAGAGCGAACAGAAGAGCGTGGCCCGTCTCCCCCGTCGGACCACGCCCCGCCGGGCCGGGTGGCGCGCCACGCGGGCGCGCTGGGGCGCCCCCCCCCCCGGGGGGGGGCCCCGCGGGGGGGGCCCGGGGGGGGGGGGGGCGCGGGGGGGGCGGCGCGGGGGGGCCCCCCCCCCCGCGGGCGCGGGGCGCCCCCC
>NZ_JAIUKC010000208.1:0-16106 GCF_020177435.1 Saccharopolyspora sp. 7B
CCGCTTCCCCGCGGATCCAGCGCCGGCCGCGCGACCGCGGCCCCCGCTGATCCCCGTGCTGGTGCCGCCCGCGCTGCTGCTGGTGCAGGTCGCGCTGGTCTGGTCCGGGCACGGATCGGCGGCCCTGTGGGCGTGGTGGGCGGTCGCGGTGCCGATGGCGGTGCTGGTGGCCGTGCGGGACCGCGTCGCCGTCGCGCTGCCGTTCGCGCTGTGGTGGCCGGACGTGGCGATGGTGGGTGCGGTGCTCGGCTACTCGCTCACGGCGGTGCCCGCCGGGCACCTCGCGTCCGTCGCCGCGGGGATGCTGGTGGTGTGCGCGCTGGCGCTCCTCCGCTTCCTCCGGTCCCGATCGTCCACGTCGGACCGGCGGCGCGGCCGGTGAGCGCTGGGGCGTCCCCGCGGCGGGGACGGCGCAGCCCGGTCGTCGGTGGCGGTCAGCCGCGGACGACGTTCACCAGGTGCTCGACGGCCTTGTCCACGTCGATCTCCTCGCGCTCGCCGGTGGCGCGGTCCTTGACCTCGACGACGCCCTTCGCGAGACCCTTGCCGACGACGAGGATCGTGGGCACGCCGACGAGTTCGGCGTCGGCGAACTTGACGCCGGGCGAGGAGGTCCGGTCGTCCAGCAGCACCCGCACCCCGGCCCCGTCGAGTTCCGCGGCGAGCCGCTCGCCGCCCTCGCGGACCGTCTCGTCCTTGCCCGCGATGACCACGTGCACGTCGGCGGGGGCGATCACGCGCGGCCACACCAGGCCGAGCTCGTCGTGGCTCTGCTCGGCGATGGCGGCGACCAGGCGGGACACGCCGATGCCGTAGGAGCCCATCGTGATCCGCTTCGGCTTGCCGTCCTGGCCGAGCGCGTCCAGCCCGAACGCGTCGGCGTACTTGCGGCCCAGCTGGAAGATGTGCCCGATCTCGATGCCGCGGGCCGCGACGAGGGTGCCGCCGCCGTCGGGCGCGAGGTCGCCTTCCCGGACCTCGGCGGCCTCGATGGTGCCGTCGGGGGTGAAGTCGCGGCCGCACACCAGGTCCACCACGTGGTGGTCGGCCTGGTCGGCGCCGGTGACCCACGCCGTGCCTGGCACGATGCGCGGGTCGGCGAGGAAGCGGATCCCGTTGTCCTGCAACGCCTTCGGGCCGATGTAGCCCTTCACCAGGAACGGGTTCGCGGCGAAGTCGGCCTCGTCGAGCAGCGCGACCTCGGCGGGTTCCACGGCGGCTTCGAGGCGCTTGAAGTCGACCTCGCGGTCGCCGGGAACCGCGATGGCCAGCAGCTTCCACTCCTGCGCACCCGGTTCGCGGGTCTTGACCAGCACGTTCTTCAGGGTGTCGGCGGCGGTGAACTCGCGGCCCAGCCCGGCGCCGTTGAGGTGGTCGACCAGGGTCTCGATGGTCGGCGTGCCGGGCGTGTGGTGCACCTGCGCGGCCGGCTTGTCCTCGATGGACTCGGCTTCGGGCACCGGGGTGACGACGGCTTCGACGTTGGCCGCGTAGCCGGATTCGGTGCTGCGCACGAAGGTGTCCTCACCGGTGGGGCTCTCGGCGAGGAACTCCTCGGAGGCGGAGCCGCCCATCGCGCCGGAGGTCGCGGCGACGATCACGTAGCGCAGGCCCAGCCGGTCGAAGATCCGGATGTAGGCGTCCCGGTGCAGCCGGTACGAGTTCTCCAGCCCCTCGTCGTCGAGGTCGAAGGAGTACGAGTCCTTCATGACGAACTCGCGGCCGCGCAGGATGCCCGCCCGGGGCCGCTCCTCGTCCCGGTACTTGGTCTGCACTTGGTACAGCATGACCGGGTAGTCCTTGTACGAGTTGTACTCGCCCTTGACGGTGAGGGTGAACAGCTCCTCGTGCGTCGGCCCCAGCAGGTAGTCGGCGCCCTTGCGGTCCTTGAGGCGGAACAGCAGCGGGCCGTACTCGGTCCACCGCTTCGACTGCTCGTAGGGCTCCCGCGGCAGCAGCGCGGGGAAGTGGATCTCCTGGGCGCCGATGGCGTCCATCTCCTGGCGCACGACCTCTTCGACGCTGCGCAGCACGCGCAGGCCCAGCGGCAGCCACGAGTAGACGCCCGGGGCGGCGCGGCGCACGTACCCGGCGCGCACGAGCAGCTTGTGGCTCGGCACCTCGGCGTCGGCCGGATCCTCGCGAAGGGTTCGCAAGAACAACGTCGACATCCTCGTGATCACGGCGGGCGCTCCTCGTGCTGGTCGGTGGGGTGCGGCGATCCGTCGAGGGTATCGGCAGCTACCGGGGCTGATGCCAGCGGATTGCCGGTGCGGTGCGCCGGTCGGCACCGGGTGGCCGCCCACTACGCTGGCCGACCGTGCTGGTGCTGCTGCCCCCTTCCGAGACCAAGGCCGCCGGCGGCGACGGGCCGCCGCTGGAGCTGGACGCGCTCGCGCACCCGGAGCTGACGCCGACGCGGCGGAAGCTGGCGGAGGCGCTGCGCTCGCTGGCGGCGGACGTGCCCGCGAGCCTGTCCGCGCTGGGCATCTCCGCGCGGCAGACCGCCGAGGTGGAGCGCAACGCTGCGCTGTTCGACTCGCCGACGGCGCCGGGCCTGGAGCGCTACACCGGGGTGCTGTTCGACGCGCTGGACGTGCGCTCGCTGCCCGCGCCGGAGCGGTCCCGGGCGGACGCGCGGCTGGCGGTGGCCTCGGCGCTGTTCGGGCTGGTGCGCGGCGCGGACCGGATCCCCGCCTACCGGCTGTCGGGCGGCAGCGCGCTGCCCGGGTTCGGCGGGCTGCGCACGGTGTGGCGGCCGGTGCTGGAGCCGGTGCTGCAGGGCGCGGACGACTTCGTGGTGGACCTGCGCTCGGGCGCGTACGCCGATCTGGCGCGGGTCCCGGGGGCGGTGTCGGTGCGGGTGCTGTCGGAATCGGCGGACGGAACGCGCAAGGTCGTCAGCCACCACAACAAGTCCCACAAGGGGCGGCTGGCCCGGGTGCTGGCCGCCGCCGCGGACGAACCGGCCGATGTGGACGGCGTGCTGCGGCTGGCCCGCGGCGCCGGGATGCGGGTGGAGCAGGAGTCCGAGCGGGCGCTGTGCGTGGTCGTCCCCGCCTGACCGCTCCCGCCGCCGACCGGGGACCGCGCACCGGAACGCTCACCGAGAGCTGCCGCGGCGGCACGCCCCGCGACCGTAGTTGATCTTGAACGCGGCCCCGCCGGGCCGATCCGATGACCACATCGGGTAGACTGCGGGCGCACTGGACAACCGCTCGCACGGGACGATCCCGGCGAGTGAGACCGGCCCCCGTTGGCGATCGGTCCTCCCCGGCTCCGGTGCTCCGACATCCACCAGCGGCGCCGTCGATGCGCCGGGCTCGTCCTTGTGATCAGCGCACGACGCGCTACCTCCCCGAGACGTGCCAGTTCCCGGAGGTTCGCAGTGCGTCCTGACTCGTCCCCCGCCGCCCGCTCCCGGCGCCCCCGCCGTCGCGGCTCCAAGCCCGCCGCGGCACCCGCTCCGAGCCTGTTCGACCAGGTCGGCGTGACCGCGGTCGACCCGGCGCTGTTCGACTCGCTGGGCCTGCCGCAGAAGCTGGTGGCCGCGCTCGCCGAGGCCGGGCTGGAGCAGGCGTTCCCCATCCAGGCCGCCACCATCCCGGACGCGCTCAGCGGCCGCGACGTGCTCGGCCGCGGCCAGACCGGGTCCGGCAAGACCCTCGCGTTCGGCCTGCCGCTGCTGGCGATGCAGCGCGGCAGCGCCCGGCCGCTGCACCCGCGCGGCCTGGTGCTGGTGCCCACCCGCGAACTCGCGACGCAGGTCACCACCGCGCTGAAGCCGCTGGCGAAGTCGCTGGGCCTGTACGTGCGCGAGGTCGTCGGCGGGATGCCGTTCAACCGCCAGGCCGACACGCTGCGCCGCGGCGTCGACGTGCTCGTCGCCACGCCCGGCCGGCTGTCCGACCACGTGCGGCAGGGCACCTGCGTGCTGTCCGAGGTGGAGCGCACCGCCCTGGACGAGGCCGACCAGATGGCCGACATGGGC
Source organism: Saccharopolyspora sp. 7B (assembly GCF_020177435.1). Taxonomy (NCBI): domain Bacteria; kingdom Bacillati; phylum Actinomycetota; class Actinomycetes; order Pseudonocardiales; family Pseudonocardiaceae; genus Saccharopolyspora; species Saccharopolyspora sp. 7B. Next base: position 3,992 of record NZ_JAIUKC010000208.1, read on the forward strand.
TTCCTGCCGCAGGTCCGCGAGATCCTCGACCTGGTCCCGGCCGACGGCCAGCGGCTGCTGTTCTCCGCGACCCTCGACGGGGACGTGGACAAGCTGGTGCGCGAGTACATGAACGACCCGGTGGTGCACTCGCTGGCACCGCCCGCGGCCAGCGTGGACAGCATGGACCACCACCAGTTCCTGGTGTCCGCGGACGACAAGCTCTCCGTGCTCTCCCGCATCGCCGCTCGCGACGGCCGCACCATCATGTTCGTGCGCACCAAGCACCACGCCGACCGGCTCACGAAGAAGCTGCGCGCGTCGGGGGTGCGCGCGGGCGCGCTGCACGGCGGCAAGGCGCAGAACGCCCGGACCCGCATCCTCGACGAGTTCCGCGCGGGCACCACCGAAACCCTGGTCGCCACCAACGTCGCGGCCCGCGGCATCCACGTCGACGACGTGAGCCTGGTCGTGCACGTGGAGCCGCCGGCGGACCCGAAGGACTACCTGCACCGCGCGGGCCGCACCGCCCGCGCCGGCGCCACCGGCACCGTCGTCACGATCGTGACCGACGACCAGAAGCGCGCCTTCCAGCAGATGGCCTCGAAGGCCGGGGTGAACGCGACGACCACGAAGATCTCGCCGCAGGACGCGGAACTGGAGCGGCTGACCGGGGCCCGCGAGCCCAGCGGTGTCGCCGTCGTCGAACCGCGCAAGGAGACGCCCTCGCGCGGCGGCGGCCCGAAGGGCGGCGGCCGCAGGCAGGGCGGACCGCGTCCGCCGCGCGGCGAAGGCCAGGGCCGCGGCCGCGAGGGCCAGGGACGTCCGGCCCGCGAAGACCGGCCGGCCCGCGGCGACCAGCGCGGCCGCCCGTCCTTCGACGACCAGCGCGGCGGCGACCGGAGCAGGCGCGGCGGCCCGAACTCCCGCGGCGGGCAGCGCCCGCAGCGCTCCCGCCAGTCCTGGGCGGGCTGAGCGTGGCGTCCTCGCGCGCCGTCGACCTCGCCGCCGCGAGCGCGGGCTTCCTGTCGTTCTGGGCGGAACCGCACGTGGCCACGTTGACGACGGTGCGCCCGGACGGCACTCCGCACGTGGTGCCGGTGAACTCCACGCTGGACGTCTCGGCGGGCACCGCCCGGGTGCTGTGCTCGGCCGGTTCGCACAAGGCGCGGCGCGTCCGGGCCGCCGGTGCCGCCGGGGCCCGGGTGGCGCTGTGCCAGGTGGACGGTCGCCGCTGGGCGACGGTGGAGGGCGTCGCGGTGGTCCGGGACGACCCGGAGTTCCGCGCCGACGCCGAAGCCCGCGCCGAAGCCCGCTACGGCCGCCCGCCTCGGCCCAACCCGAACCGCGTCGTCATCGAGATCACCGTCACCAGGGCCCTCAGCAACCTCTGACGCGGTGCCCCGGCTCAGCCGGAGCGCGTGGCCGGGGCGCGCTCGACGTGCGCGTGGCAGGCGGCGAGGAGGTCGCGGAAGCGGCTGAGGCGGGCGATCTCCGCGTCCAGCGCGGCCAGCCGGTCGCCCGCGACCCGGGTGGCGTCCCGCAGCAGCTGCTCCTGCCCGGGGAGGTCGAGCGGAATTCCGCGCTCCGGCAGCGCATCCCCCTCGATCAGGTGCAGGTAGCGCGCCATCGAGGCCACGTCCTCGACGGTGAGCCCGAGCGCCAGCAGCTGCCGGACGATCCGCACCCGCGCCACGTCCCGCTCCCGGTAGGTGCGCTGCCCGGTGGCGGTGCGCTCGGGCGGGTCGAGCAGGCCGCGCTGCTCGTAGAACCGGAGGGTGCGCGGGGTGGTGCCCGCCGCTGCCGCCGCGTCGCCGATCCGCATCCGCGCTCCTCCTGCTCGTCCCCGCGCCGGTCTTCCTAGGGTTCCACCAGCACGGCACCGACGTGGCGCCCGGCCAGCAGGTCCTCCAACGCCCGCGGCGCCCGGTCGATTCCGCTGATCCTGGTGTGCGGGAAGTCGATCTCGCCGTTGCGCAGCCAGCTCGCGAACCGCTCGTTCCACTCCGGCAGCGCGTCCGGGTGGTCGTCGGCGCGGAACCCGGTGACGCGGACGCTCTTGAGGATCAGCTGCGCGAGGTCCAGGTCCACCGGTGCTCGCATCCGGGGTCCCGCGGTGGCGTACTGCGCGGTGAGCGCGCCGGTGAGGGCGATCCGGGCGTGCGGGCGGGCGGCCTCGACCGCGGCCCGCAGCTGCTCGCCGCCGACGAGGTCGACGACCACGTCCAGCCCGTCCGGTGCGGCCGCTGCGAGCTGCTCGCCCAGCGGTTCCCCGCGCAGCACGGCGGCGTCGTAGCCGAGCTCGTCGACGAGCCGCCGCGCCTTCTCCGGGGAGCCGACGCTGCCCACCACCCGGCCCGCGCCGAGCAGCCGCGCGATCCGACCGGCCAGCGAGCCGATCGCCCCGGCCGCGTTGCTGACGAACACCGCGTCCCCGGGCCGCACCGGCGCGATCCGGGTGAGCGCGGCGTAGCCGGTCCAGCCGTGCGAGAGGTGCAGCAGCGGGTCGGGCAGCGCGTCGCCGAGCGGCGCGCACCGGTCGGCGGGCAGCACCGCGAACTCGCGCCAGCCCGCGCCGTGCGACACCAGGTCACCGGGGGCGAACCCGCCGCCCGCGACGACCTCGCCGACGGCGGGGCCGAACGGCACGCCGCCCGGGTGCAGACCGGGGAAATTCGCCACGTCCTGGCCGAGGGCGGTGGTGACGGCCGCGCCGAAGACCTGGAAGCCGAGGTTGCGCACCAGCAGCTCCCCCGGCCCCGGCTCGGGGACGGCGGTCTCGACGACGGTGAAGTCCTGTGCGGTGGGCAGGCCTGCGGGCGGGTGGGCGAGGCGGACCTCGCGGGACGTGCGGGACATCGGGTTCCTCCCGGTCGTGGCTGGAGCGGGCGGACGCTAACCCCTGACCCGCGCGTCAAGGTCAAGCGCGCGCACCTGATCGCGCTCGCCGCGGCCGCGCGTGGTGAGGTGGTGAGGTGAGCGAGCAGCGGGAACCGGTCGACGTGGTGGGCATCGGAGCGGACGGCTGGGACGGCCTGACCGAGGTGGCGCGGCAGCGGATCTCCGCCGCCGACGTGGTGTTCGGCAGCCGCCGCCAGCTGGACCTGCTGCCGCCGGGCACCGCGGAGCCGGTGGCCTGGCCGTCGCCGATGCTGCCCGCGCTGCCCGGCCTGTTCGAGGAGCACGCGGGCCGCGCGATCTGCGTGCTGGCCAGCGGCGATCCGATGTTCCACGGCGTCGGCGCCACCCTGGCGCGGGTGCTGGGCGCGGAGCGGCTGCGGGTGCTGCCGCAGGTGTCGTCGGTGGCGCTGGCGTGCGCCCGGATGGGCTGGGCGCAGCAGGACGTGTCCGTGGTGAGCCTGGTGGGCAGGCACGCCGAGCTGCTGCACCCGGAGATCCAGCCGGGCCGCCGCCTGGTGGTGCTCAGCTCGGACGCGCAGACCCCGGCGCGGGTGGCGGCGCTGCTGGTGGCGCGGGGTTTCGGCGGCAGCTCGATGGCGGTGCTGGGCGACCTCGGCGGGCCGGGCGAGTCCCGGGTGGCGGCGACGGCGGCCCGCTGGCCGCACCCGGAGGTGGCGGCGCTGAACGTGATCGCCGTGCACTGCTCCCCCGACGACGACGCCGAACGCAGGCCCCGCACGCCCGGGCTGCCGGACGAGGCGTTCCAGCACGACGGGCAGCTGACCAAGCGGGACGTGCGCGCCCTCACCGTCTCCCGGCTCGCCCCGACGCCCGGTGAACTGCTGTGGGACGTGGGTGCGGGCGCCGGTAGCATCGCGATCGAGTGGATGCGCTGCGACCCGGCGAACCGCGCGATCGCCGTCGAGCACCGCGAGGACCGGGCGGCCCGCATCACGACGAACGCGATGACCCTCGGCGTGCCCGGCCTGGACGTGGTCGTCGGTGCCGCGCCCGGCGCGCTGGACGACCTGGAGGCGCCCGACGCGGTGTTCGTCGGCGGCGGCGCGACGGTCCCGGGAGTGCTGCAGCGGTGCTGGGACGTGCTGCGACCGGGCGGCAGGCTCGTGGTGAACGCGGTGACGATCGAATCGGAGGTCCTGGTGGCGGACTGGTACGCCCGCTGCGGCGGAGAGCTGGTGCGGATCGCGGCGGAGCATGCCTCCCCCGTCGGCGGGTTCACCGGCTGGCGGCCCGCGATGCGCATCACCCAGTGGACGGTGGCGAAATGACGGTGCACTTCATCGGCGCCGGCCCCGGTGCCGCTGACCTGATCACGGTGCGCGGGCAGGACGTGCTCGCCGCGTCCCCGGTGTGCCTGTACGCGGGCAGCCTGGTGCCGGTGGAGCTGCTGGAGCACTGCCCGGACGGGGCGCGGCTGGTGGACACCGCGAACCTGGACCTGGACGCGATCCTCGCCGAGCTCGTCGCCGCGCACGAGGCGGGGCTGGAAGTGGCGCGGCTGCACTCCGGCGATCCGTCGGTGTTCAGCGCCGTCGCCGAGCAGATGCGCCGCCTCGACGCGGTCGGCGTGCCCTACGACGTGGTGCCCGGGGTGCCCGCGTTCGCCGCCGCGGCGGCGGCGTTGCAGCGCGAGCTCACGGTGCCGGGCGTCGGGCAGACCGTGGTGCTCACCCGCACCTCGGCGCAGGCGACGCCGATGCCCGCGGGCGAGGACCTGGCGACGCTGGGGCTCAGCCGGGCGACGATGGTGCTGCACCTGGCGGTGAACCGGATCGAGGAGCTGGTGGAGCAGCTGGTGCCGAACTACGGCGCGGACTGCCCGGTGGCGGTGGTGGCCGCGGCGAGCCGCGCCGATGAGGTGGTGCTGCGGGGGACGCTCGGCGACATCGCGGCGGCGGTGCGGGCGGCGGGGATCACCCGGACCGCGGTGGTGGTGGTCGGTGCGGTGCTGACGGCGTCGTCCTTCCCCGACAGCCACCTGTACTCGACGACCCGCTGCCGCAGCTGAGCTCTCTCCGCTAGTGCTCCGTCCTGCTCTTCTGCTGCCTAGCACTGGGGTGGCGGAACCTCAGCGCCCTCCTCGCTGCGGGATCGTTTTCACCGGTGGCTCCGCCACAGGAGAAAACGCTGTCCTCGCGAGGAGGGCGCTGAGAACCCGCGGGTGGTCCCGTTGATCGGGTGGTCGGCGGCTCATCGGCTTCGCCGCTGACAGGAAACGGCGGAGACCCGCCAGGCAGGTTCGAAGACGGTCAACGAGGTTCCTCCACCCCAGCACTGGGCAGCAGGGGCGGCCGCTCAGGTGCCGATGGCTTGGTCTTCGGCGGCGAGGGGGCAGGCGACGTCGGCGACGTTGCGTTCGAGCCGTTCCAGGACGTCGAGGGCCGCGTGCTGCTCGGCGCCGGTGAGTTCACCGCAGGTGGCGCGTTCCAGTTCCTCCCACATCCGCTCCACCCGGTCGCGCAGCGCGAGCCCGGCGGCGGTGGGTTCGACGAGCACCGCGCGGCGGTCCTGCTCGCTGCGGGTGCGGCGCACGAAACCAGCGCGCTCCAGCCGCTGCACGGTGCGGGTCATGGTCGCGGAGTCGGAACCGAGCACGGTGATCAGGTCGGTCTGCCGCTGCGCGCCGGTGTCCCACAGGTGCATCAGCAGCTGTTCCTGCCCGGGGTGCAGCCCGCAGCGGCGCAGCAGCTGACCGGCGAGCATCCGGTGCGCCCGGGCGAGCCGGAAGATCGCGTAGCTGAGCGGCCCCGCGTCGGAGCACGGCGGCGCTGCTGCGGGTTCCGCGCGGTGCGAGTCCACCGGTTCCCCCTTCTTCCGGTCACCTGATCGGTCAGTCAATCGAACTGCTCACCTTAACTCGCCGACGCACTCGTGCACGGGTGATTGTGACGAGCACTGCACATTCTCCCACGCAGGAAGCTTCCGGCGCATTTACCTGTTCGGACAGGTAACTTCGTCCGCAACCCGGGAGTGATCCGCATGAGCACCGCATTCGACCCGCTGGACCTGGCCGGAACCCGCCTGCGCAACCGCATCGCGATGGCCCCCATGACGCGCAGCCGCGCCGCGGGGACCCTGCCCGACGAGACCACCACCACCTACTACCGGCAGCGCGCCACCGCCGGGCTGATCATCACCGAGGGCGTGCATCCCTCCGAACTCGGCCAGGGCTACCCGAACACCGCCGGCCTGCACAGCGAGGCGCAGGTCGCCGCGTGGCGGGAGGTCACCGACGCGGTGCACGCCGAGGGCGGTGCGATCTTCGCCCAGCTGATGCACGCCGGCCGCATCAGCCACCCCGACGTGCTGCCCCCGGGCAGGCTCCCGGTCGCACCGTCCGCGGTCCGCGCCGCCGGGCAGATCTTCACCGCCACCGGCATGCAGGACATGGTGACGCCGGAGGAGCTCACCGAGGACGGCATCGCCGAGGTCGTCGCCGAGTTCGCCACCGCCGCCCGCAACGCGGTCGAGGCCGGGTTCGACGGCGTGGAGCTGCACGGCGCCAACGGCTACCTGCTGCACCAGTTCCTGGCCGAGGCCACGAACCTGCGCACCGACGGCTGGGGCGGCTCGGTCGAGGGCCGGATCCGGCTCGTCGTCGAGGTCGCCCGGGCCGCGGCGGCGGAGATCGGCGGCCGCCGCGTCGGGCTGCGGCTGTCCCCGGGGACCGGCACGAACGACACCGCCGAGCACTCGGTGGACGAGACCTACTCGGCGCTGGTGGACGCGATCAACCCGATCGGCCTCGCCTACCTGCACGTGCTGGAGAGCGAGGACCGGGAGCTGACACTGCGGCTGCGGGACCGGTACGACGGCGCGTTCCTGCTCAACCCGCACACCCCGGGCCGCCCGACCGGCCCGGAAGACCTGGCGCTGGTGGCGGACGGGACGGCGGACGCGCTGACCTTCGGCTCGCTGTTCCTCGCGAACCCGGACCTGCCCGCGCGGCTGGCCGCGGGCGGACCGTTCAACACCCCGGACGTGGCGACCTTCTACGGCGGCGGCGAACAGGGCTACACCGATTACCCCGCGCTGGCGGCCTGATCCGAGAGGAGTGTCCACGATGGACGGAAACGCGGTCACGGCCGAGTGGGCCGAGCGGTTCAACTCCCCCGTCATCGAGGAGTTCCGCGCGAACGGCGGGAAGGTCGGCGGCGATTTCGCAGGCATGCCGATCCTGCTGCTGCACAGCACGGGTGCGCGCAGCGGCGCGACCCGCACCAATCCGATGGTGTACCTGGAGCACGCGGGCGGCTACCTCGTGTTCGCCTCCAAGGCCGGGGCGGACACCCACCCCGCCTGGTACCACAACCTGAAGGCGAACCCGGATGCCGAGATCGAGGTCGGCACCGAGCGGCTGCGGGTCCGGGCCGCGGAGCTCACCGGCGCCGAGCGGGCGGAGCGGTTCGCCGAGGCGGTCGCGGCGTTCCCGGTCATGGCCGAGCACCAGCGCGGGACCGGCCGGGTCATCCCGGTCGTGGCGCTGAGCCCCGTCGAGGGCTGAGCCGCGGAGGTGGGCGCCCTCCGCGCGATCGGGGGGCGGAGGGACGTCCACCGCCGCGGCGCGATCGGGGCCGGACGGCTGTTCCCCGGCGGGCGCCCGGGTGTGTCCTGGTTCACGGGAGTGCGGTGTTGAGCATGCCGCTGCGGCCGGGTGTCTGCTGATCGCAGCAGAGATCACCGCACCGCACCCACTCTGGAGGAACCCGTGACGAGGTACCGCGCGGCCGCCGGCGCCGCCTCCGCGCTCGCCGCAGCACTCGCCCTGACCGGCGCCGCCGCTTCCGCCGCGGGCACCGCCGAGGTCGCCACCGCCGACGAACCCGTGACCCACGAGCAGAACGACCGCGTCCCCGAAGGCGCGGCCTGGACGCAGCACTACTTCCCGTCCGCGGACGACTCCGGCACCGAGCTGCACGCCGACGTGCTGCTGCCGGAAGGGCTCGCGCCGGGCGAGCAGGTGCCGGTGATCCTCTCCGCCGGGCCGTACTTCGGGCACTCCGGCCAGCTCACCGACGAGGGTTTCGAGCACACCGGACCCTCGAACCGCTTCGACGAGTTCATCGAGGGCACCGACCTGTTCGAGCGCGGCTACGCGTTCGTGCGGGTCGACACACGCGGGTTCGGCGGCTCGACCGGCTGCCTCGACTACGCGGGCCCCGGCGAGCAGGCGGACGTCCGGGCGGCCATCGACTGGGCGGCGAACATGCCGTGGTCCACCGGATCCGTCGGCATGTACGGCAAGTCCTACGACGCGATCACCGGTTTGATCGGCGTCGGCCTCGACCCGGACGCGCTGAAGGCCGTCATCGCGCAGGAACCGATCTGGGACCCGTACCGCAACACCCACTCCAACGGGGTGCCGCGGACGACGGCGGTCAACGTGGCCGGCACCTACAACGGGCTGGCGGCGCTGCCGCAGCTGCCCGACGACGACCCGCACTACCGGGCGAACTCCGAGTACGAGCAGGCGCACCCGGAGTGCCTCATCGACAACCAGGCCGGCTACCTGAACGGCAACCCGGATTCCGAGCACTGGCGGGCACGGGACCTGCCGGAGCTCGCGAAGGGCACCGACACCCCGCTGTTCCTCACCCAGGGCCTGCTGGAGTGGAACACCGAACCGGAGGCGATGCAGGAGTTCCTGGACGACCACGAGGGTCCGGAGCGCGGGTGGATCGGGCCGTGGGACCACGTCCGCGGCGACGAGCGGACCGCGGACGGGCGGCTGGCGATGGGCCGGGAAGGCTGGTTCGAGGAGGCCATGTCCTTCTACGACGAGCACCTCAAGGGCATCGCCCCGCCGGTCCGGTACCCGGCGTTCGCCGTGCAGGACGGCAGCGGGGCCTGGCGCGGGCAGGACAGCTGGCCGATGCCCGACCGCTCCGCGCGGGTCGAGCTCTCCGGCGGGTCCTACGTGGACGACGGCGGCGACGACGGGCCCACCGGCGGCATCGTCGAACGCTCCGAGCCGGTCGCGCGGGACACCCGGATCACCGGGACGCCGCGCATCTCGCTGGAGGCCGAGGGCCGCGGGAACGTGATGGTGCAGCTGCACGACGTCGCGCCGGACGGCACGGCGGTCATGTTCGACGAGCAGGTCGCGGTGCTGCGCTCCGGCACCACCGAGTTCGACCTCAAGTCGACCGACTGGACGCTGCCCGCCGGGCACTCGCTGGCCGTGGAGATCGGCACGGTCGAACCCGGCGGCGTCCAGACCCCGTTCCGCGACTGGATCGACGCGCCCTCGCGGGAGACCGTGCAGGTGCGCGGCGCCCGGCTCGACCTCGCGCTGGACGATCCGGCCGACGACGTGGCGCAGCCCGGCGCGCGGGCGCCGTACCTGGACACCTACCTCGCGATGTTCACCGCACCCCTGCCGCCGGCCGACCCGACGTTCACCCTGCCCTGATCCCGGCCGACCGGCGGTCCCGCTCCACGACGGGGCGGGACCGCCGGGCGTCCGCATAGCGGGAAGGCCGCAACGCCACCCGCACCCCGCCCCCTCGACCGCGCGCCGGCCGGGGGTTCCCGAGTTTCCTCCGGGCGCCCGAGTTCCCTATCGTGATCATGATGTCCGCGGCGGCGGACGCGGACACCCACCGCGCACGGAGAGGAACCCGCCCAGTGGAGGGGAACGAGATCACCGCGACCGTCGCGGCCCGGTACAACGCACCCGTGATCGCGGAGTTCCGCGCCAACGCGGGCGTGGTGGGCGGAGCCTTCGCCGGGGCCGCACTGCTGCTGCTGACCAGCACCGGCGCCCGCACCGGCCGCGCGCACGTCACCCCGTTGGCCTACCTGGAGGAGGACGGCCGGTACCTGGTGTTCGCCTCGAAAGCGGGGGCCGACGTGCACCCCGACTGGTACTTCAACCTGCGCGCGAACCCGGACGCCCGCATCGAGGTGGGCCCCGACGTGCTGGACGTCCGCGCCCGGGAGATCACCGGCGTGCTGCGGGACGTCAAGTTCGCGCAGCTGACGGCCCTGTTCCCCTACTTCGCCGGATACCAGGCGAAGACGGAGCGCGTGTTCCCGGTCCTGTCGCTCGCCCCGCGCTGACCTTCCATCCACAGTGGACCTATCGGTCGGCGCGGAACCTCCGCGCGCCGATCGGGGAGCTCGCGCGGCGGTACCGCGTGCGGCCCGCGCCTGCTGCAATCGAGGCACGGCTCGGGAAGGAGCTCCGCATGCCGCAACCGCTCGCCGGACGATCCGCACTGGTGACAGGTGCCTCCCGCGGCATCGGTGCCGCCATCGCCCGCCGCCTCGCCGCCGACGGCGCGGCCGTCGCGCTCACCCACTCCGACTCGGCGGCGGCCGCGGAGCAGGTGGCCGCCGAGATCACGGTCTCCGGCGGGCGCGCGCTGGTGCTGCGCTCCGACGCCGGTGACCCCGAACAGGTCCGGGCCGCCGTCACCGCCACCGTCGCGGAGTTCGGCGGGCTGGACGTCCTGGTCAACAACGCCGGAACGGTCCGGACCGGGCACCTGGACGAGCTGTCGCTGGCCGACTTCGACCGCGCGCTCGCGGTGAACGTGCGCGGGCCGTTCGTCGCCATCCAGGAGGCGTCGAAGCACCTGCCCGCGGGCGGGCGGATCATCAACGTCGGGACCTCGCTGGCCGACCACCTGCCGTTCCCGGGCAAGCTCGCCTACGTCACGAGCAAGACCGCCCTGGCCGGGCTCACCCGCGGCGCGGCCCGCGACCTGGCCCCGCGCGGGATCACCGTGAACGACGTGCAGCCCGGCGCCGTCGACACCGCGATGAACCCGGCCGCCGGACCGCGCGCGGAGGGCCTGCGGTCCGCCACCCCGCTGGGCCGGTACGGCACCCCGGAGGAGATCGCGAGCATCGTCGCCCACCTGGCGAGCCCGGACGCCGCGTTCGTCACCGGAGCCACCCTCAACGCGGACGGCGGCTTCGCCACCTGACCGCCCGCGAGCTCCGGCGGCGGAACGTCAGCGGTCGAAGGCGCCGCGGCGGGTGCGGGCGGTGAACGAGGCCCACTCGGCGGTCGTGAACAGCAGGACCGGGCTTCCCGCGCCGAGCTTGGAATCCCGGACACCGACCCGATCCGCGCCCGAACCGACTTCGACGCACCCGTTCGCAGCGTGGCTGCGGGTGGACTTCCGCCAGTCGGCGATGCGGTCGGTCATGCGTGTTCCTCCAGCACTCGTGCGATCAGTTCTCGGGAATCGGACGGCTTCAGCGCTTTGACCTTCAACTGGTCGAAGGCCGTTCGGAACGGCGCCACAGCACCGGGTTCTTCGTAGTAGAGCACCTCGATGCGGTTCTCCACGTACGCGGTTCCGAGCTCGTGGTCGAACTCCGGCGGATAGCTCAGCAGCATGAACGCACCGTCCACGCCGGTGAGCAGACCGGCCGCGAAGGGCAGCACCCGGATCTCCACGTTCGGCTCGTCGTGCCACTCCAACAGGGCGGCCAGCTGCTCGGTGTGCACCGCGCGACCGCCGTTGAGGTGGTGGAGGCACGCCTCGCTGAGGACGGCGTGCACCACGGGCGTTCTCCCGTTACCGAGCACTTCCTGCTGCCGGGCCATCCGGAGCTCGACGCGGCGTTCCCGATCCTTCTTGCGCAGCTTCGGCGCACCGCCCTGCATGATCGCGTCCGCGTACGCCCGGGTCTGGAACAGTCCGGGCACCACGTGCGTGTCCCAGCTCTCGATCTTCTCGGCCATGATCTCGATGCCGAGGAAGAGCTTGAGGTAGTCGGGCAGCGCTTCCTCCGAATCGAACCGGACCCACCAGTCGGTGCTCTTGCGGCTGCGGTCCCGCAGCGAGAGGAAGAAGTCGATCCGGTCCGGCACCCCGTAGAACCGGAGCAGGGTTTCGAGTTCCAGGGGTTTCGGCATGCGGCGGCCGACTTCGAAGTGGCCGATGTTCTGGATGCTGCCGCGGATCGCCTTGGCCGCTTCGGCCCTGGAGGCCCCCTTGCGCTCCCGGAGCCGTGCCAGCTCCCCGGCGATCCAGCGCTTCAGCGCCGTCGGACTCGTGCTCACCCGCTGCCCTTCTCCTGTCGTGGCGTTAGGAGTGTGCCCGGACTGCGCCACCAACATCATCACCCGATCAGGGATCTAGTTCGGAGCGGGCCGCAAAAGTAGCGTGCTCCACATCGGTGCCCGAGTCCGGTGATCACCGCCGCACCGGGCGGAAGAGCGGTTCTCCTTTCCCCCACCGCTCCCCGCCCGGTG
>NZ_JAIUKC010000209.1:0-9666 GCF_020177435.1 Saccharopolyspora sp. 7B
GGGCAGGGTGGGGTGGATCGCCGTGAACAGGCACGCCAGGCCGACGGTCAGCAGGACGTGGCCGAGCCCGGAGGTGCCGGCGAGCGCGGCGCCCGTCGGCTCGCCCAGCACGGTCCTGGTGCCGTGCACCGCCATGCCGCCCGTGGTGACCAGCAGCCCGGCGTTGTAGGTCCAGAAGAACCGGCCGAACCACCTGCTCCGGGCCGGCCCGGCGGCCCGCTCGAACAGCAGGACCAGCAGGAACACCAGGGTGCCGAGCACCAGCAGGTGGGTGTGCAGCACCGAGAGCTGCGTGTCACCGACGAAGTCCTGCGCCTTGGTCAGCTCGCGGTAGTACACCCCGGCCAGCAGGCCCAGCACCGCGTAGCCCACCGCGGCGAAGAAGCTCTTCCGCATGATCGTGTCCCCTCAGCTCGCCGCGGGCACGCGGACCCGGCCGTCGAGGACCTCGGCGACCTGGTCCACCCCGCTGAGGTGGGTGGTGTCGTGCGTGACCAGCACGGTCGCGGTGGCGCGGCGGTGGGTCAGCGTGGTGATCAGGTCGATCACGGCGGCCCCGCGCTCGTGGTCGAGCGCGCTGGTCGGCTCGTCGACGAGCAGCACCGCCGGGTCGTTCATGAGCGCGCGGGCGATGTTGACGCGCTGCCGCTGCCCGCCGGAGAGCTGGTGCGGCCTTCGGTCCTTCTCGCCGGACAGGCCCACCGCGTCCAGCAGTTCCACCGCGCGGTCCCGCGCGTCGCGCGCCGAGCGGCCGTCGAGGTGCGCCATGACCTGCAACTGCTCGGCCGCGGTCAGCGAGGCGATCAGGTTCGGCTGCTGGAAGACGATGCCGATCTTCTCCCGCCGCACCGCCGTCAGCTGCGCCTGGTTCATGCCGGTGACGGTGGTGCCGTCCACGACGACCCGGCCGGAGTCGGGCGTGACCAGCGCGGCGGCGACGGCGAGCAGGCTGGACTTGCCCGAACCGGACGGGCCGATCACCGCCGTCACCGAACCGGCGGGCACGTCCAGGTCGGCGTGGTCCACGGCGGTGAGCCGGGAACCGCCGTCGGGGTAGGTGAGGGTGATGTCGCGCAACTGCAAGCTCATGACTGGCTCCTGGTTCGAGGTGATCAGCGGGCCGGCAGGGTGATCAGCCGGTGGCCGGGCGATCAGCGGGTTGGCCGGGTGATCAGCGGGTGGACAGGGCGGTCAGCGGATCGACCGCGGTGATGCGCCGGACCGACAGCGCCGCGCCGAGCGCGCCCAGCACGACCATCACGGCGGCGGGCGGCAGCACCGTGCCGGCCTCCAGCACGAACGGGACGGTGCCCACGGCGACCGCACCGATCGCGGCGGCGATGCCGGTGCCGATGGCGGTGCCGCCGACGAGCAGCACCACGGCCTGCCCGAGCGCGTCGCGCAGCAGGTAGCGGGTGGTGGCGCCGAGCGCCTTGAGCACCGCGACGTCCCCGCCGCGCTGGATGGTCCACACGGTGAAGAAGGCGCCGATGACCAGCGCGGAGATCGCGAACAGGAACGCCTGCATCAGCTGCAGCGACCCGTTCTCCGAGCTGTACGAGCTGATCGCCGACAGGGCGCCTGCGGTGGTGGCGGTGCTGGTGCCCAGCCGCGCGTCGGCGGTCGCGAGGTCGGCGCCGTCGTCGCTGCCGAGGGCGATCACGGTCGCCTGCCGCTCGCTGCCGGGCGACAGCCGCTGCCAGTCGGCGAGGCTCGTCCACACCACCGGGTTGTGGCTGTAGGAGGCGTCGCCGGACACGGCGGTCACCCGCAGCTCCTGCCCCGACACGGTGATGGCGTCCCCGGCGCCGACGTCGAGGTCGTCGGCGGCCCCTTCGGAGAGCACGACCTCCCCGGGACCGACGGCGCCGCCCGCGGGCACCAGCGCGGAGCCGGGTTCGACACCGAAGGTGGCCAGCGCGGTGCTGCTCGTGCCGGACCGCACCTTGGCGGTGGCGATGCCCAGCGGGTCCGCGCGGTGCACGCCGGGAACCTCGCGCCACCGCTCCCACTGCTGCCGGTCCACTTCGGACTCGGTGAAGGTCGGCCCCTGGCCCTCCGCCGGCGCGGAGAACACCACGTGGTCGGCGGGCAGGTCGGTGATGGCCGAGGTGCTCTCCCGGCCCAGGCCCGCGGTCAGGCCGGACAGCAACCCGACGAGCAGGGTCATCAGGATGATGACGGTCCCCATCAGGGCGAACCGCCCCTTCGCGAATCGGAGGTCTCTGGTGGCGACGAACACGGTCGAGTGCCTTTCTCTCACGTTCCGGCCGGGTCCCTGCCCGGCACGGCACCAACACTCGTCCTTGGGACGCCGCGGAACATCGCGCCGCCGGTCGGCTCCGCGGTGTCGAAAGGTGCGGGCGCGAATCAACCTTTCGATCGATGCACCGCCCTGACCAGCACGTAGCCTGGGAACACCGTGGACCCGCTGACCCTCACCCGACCGCTGCGCGCGTTGCGCCTGTGCCTGCACCTGCTGATGGCGGGCCTGCTCGTGCTGGCCGCCGTGCACGCCGTCACCACCGACCTGCCGCACCCCGGCGCGGTGATCGCCGCCGCCACCGCGCTGGCCGCCGTGTACGCCACCGGACCGCTGCTGCCGGGGGTGAGCCGGTCGAAGTGGGCCGCGGCGGTGTGGCTCGGCCTGCTCGGCGCGGTGTGGCTGGTGCTGCTGTGGCTCACCCCGGACGGGGTGTGGCTGGCGTTCCCGCTGTTCTTCCTGCAGCTGCACCTGCTGCCGGACCGCTCGGGACTGCCGGTCGTGCTGCTCACGACGGTGTTCGCGATCGCCGGTTTCGCCTGGCACCAGGGCGGTTTCACCCCGGCGGCGGCGCTCGGCCCCGCGCTCGGCGCGGCCGTCGCGGTGGCCGTCGTGCTCGGCTACCAGGCCCTGCACCGGGAGAGCGAGCAGCGCCGCGAGCTGATCGAGGAGCTCACCGCGGCCCGCCACGACCTCGCCGCGGCCGAGCGCTCCGCGGGCGTGCTCGCGGAACGGGAGCGGCTGGCGAAGGAGATCCACGACACCCTCGCGCAGGGCCTCTCCAGCATCCAGCTGCTGCTGCGCGCCGCCGAACGCGCCCTGCCCGACCAGCCGGACCTGGCCGCGGACCACGTGCTGCGGGCGCGCGGGGAGGCGCAGGACAACCTGGCGGAGGCCCGGCGTTTCGTGCACGCCCTCACCCCGCCCGACCTGGAAGGGGGATCGCTGCCGGCGGCGCTGGAACGGTTGTGCGCCACCACTTCGGCGCATTCCGGGGCCGCGGTCCGGTTCCACCTGGACGGCGAACCGGCAGAGATCCCCACCCCGTTCGAGGTGGCGCTGCTGCGGATCGCGCAGTCCGCGCTGGCCAACACCGTCCGGCACGCGCGGGCCGCGGCGGCGGAGATGACGCTGACCTACATGGACACCCGCGTCGCGCTCGACCTGGTGGACGACGGGATCGGGTTCGACCCGGCGGCGGAGTCCGGTGCCGGGCGCGTCGACGGCGGTTTCGGGCTGGCCGCGATGCGGGCGCGGGCCCGCGCGCTCGGTGGCACGTTGAGCGTGGAGTCCGCGCCGGGGCAGGGAACCGCGCTCGCGGTGAGCTTCCCGCGCAGGCCCGCGGCGGAAGGGGACGTGCGATGAGCGGGACCATCCGGTTGCTGCTGGCCGACGACCACCCGGTGGTGCGCACCGGCCTGCGCGCCGTGCTCGACACCGAACCGGACTTCGAGGTGGTCGCCGAGGCCGCTAGCGCCGAACGCGCCGTCGCGCTCGCCGGCACCGAACAGGTCGACGTGGTGCTGATGGACCTCCGGTTCGGCGCGGGCATGCACGGCTCGGACGCGACCGCCGCCATCACGGCGCTGCCGGACGCGCCCCGCGTGCTGGTGCTGACCACCTACGACACCGACGCCGACATCCTCGCCGCGGTCGAAGCCGGAGCCACCGGCTACCTGCTCAAGGACGCACCGCCGGAGGAGCTGGCCGCGGCCGTGCGCACCGCCGCCGCCGGCCAGTCCGCGCTGGCGCCGGCCATCGCGCACCGCCTGATGGACCGGATGCGCACGCCCGGCACCGCGCTGAGCCGCCGCGAGACGGAGGTGCTGGAGCTCGTCGCGGACGGCCTGTCGAACCAGCGGATCAGCAAGCGGCTGTTCCTCAGCCAGGCCACGGTGAAGTCCCACCTGGTGCACATCTACGGCAAGCTCGGCGTGGACTCCCGCACGGCGGCGGTGGCCGTGGCCGTCGACCGCGGCCTCATCCGCCGGTAGCGACCGGCCGTGTCACGAGGTTGCCGCGTCACGAGGTGGGCGCGACGACGGTCAGCAGCACCACGGCGTCGCCGACCGCGGTCAGGCCGTGCCGTTCGCGCGGCAGGGCGAGGTGATCGCCTTCCGCCGCCGCGACGGAATCGGACCCGGTGGTGACCCGGACCGAACCGCGCAGCACCTGCAACGTGGCTTCGCCGGGGCTGTCGTGGTCGGCGAGCGCGCTGCCCGCGGTGAGCGCGAGCAGCACCTGCCGCAACGCGTGCCCCGACCCGCCGTGGACGGTGCTCGCGGCCCGTCCCGCGCGGGAGCGCTGGGCGGCGGCGAGCCGTTCGGCGGCGAGTTCGGTGAGCGAGGTCGTGGCCAACGGTCTCCCCTTCAGGACGTGAGCAACAGGACGCCGCCGGCCAGCAGCGCGACGAGCTTGCCGACCTCCAGCGCGACGTAGGCGAGGTGGGCGTGCGAGCGCGGCGGCTCCTGACCGGCGAGCACGGCGCGCGTGCGCCGGCCCAGCACCGGCCGCACCAGCAGCAGCTGCGCCGCCAGCGCGGCCACGGCGAGTCCCGAGGCGACCCAGGTCGCGACCGGCGGCGTCCGCGCGGCGAGGCAGCTCAGCACGACCAGCGCGAGCACGAGCTCGACGGCGTTGAGCGCGCGGAACACCAACCGTCCGATGCCCAGCCCGATCGGCACGGTCACGCCGGGCGCGCGGAACTTCAGCGGGGCTTCGACGAACGAGATCGCGAGCACCATGCCGACCCAGGTGAAGGTGGCGGCCGCCGCGACCGCCCACGCGGTCACACCCGCTCCTCGGGCGCGAGGTGCGCCACGCACAGGTCGGGCTCCACGAACGCGTCCAGCCGATCGACGGTCACCGGGGAACCCGTCGCCGCCGTGACGCCCTGCATGAGGCCGAGGTGCACCTGGCACACGACCTGCCGCTGCTGCTCGGCGAGTTCCAGGAAGGGGCAGTGCCGCAGCCCGATCTCCGCGCCCCTCGCCCGCGTCTCGGGCCGGAAGCCGAGCTCGTCGAGCAGGCCCACCAGGTGCTCGACGGCGTCCGTCCGGGTGGACCGCGGGGTGCCGCCGGCGAGCCGCGCGCCCCAGCGCCGCCCGGCCTCGCCCGCGCTGCGCACCGGATCGGGGGCCTGCGCGACCTCGTCGACGAGGATGCCCGCGAGCAGCCGGTACTCGCGCGGTCCGGCCGGGTCCATGCCCGGTTTGGCGCGGAACAGCAGCGGCGGCCTCCCCGGGCCGGGGCGCCGCGCGTCGACGCGCTCCACCTGCCCGGCGCCGACCAGGGCGTCCAGGTGGAACCGGATCGTGTTCGGGTGCACCGCGAGCCGTCGCGCGAGCGCGGTGATGTCCCACGTCGCGCGGGATTCCCGCAGCAGCGCCAGCACTTCCCGCCGCCGCCCGGACGCTGCCGGGGCCGGGTTCCCGCCCATGACGATCTCCTCGCTTGGTGGCCGTGAGCGCGGGCCGGGGAGGTGCCCTGGTTCCGCTGCCGGTCCTGGTCGTAGAGTTTATACAACCGATCGTTGTGGAAACAGGCCCGGGAGGCCCCATGCCCGAGCAGGAGCTCGACGTCCGCGCGCTGCCGAAACCGCAGAAGCACCCCGCGATCTTCGGCGCCTTCGCCGCGCTCGCCCCCGGTGAAGCGGTCGTCCTGGTCAACGACCACGATCCGCAGCCGCTGCGCGGCGAGTTCGAAGCGGACTTCCCCGGCGGCTTCAGCTGGGAGTACCTGGCCGAGGGCCCGCGGGAGTGGCGGGTGCGCATCGGCAGGCTGCACTCGACGCCGCTGCCCCGGATCCTCTGCGACACCGGCGACCTGGGCGACGACCCCGACGCGGCGGGTGCGGTGTGGGCGCTGCCCGTCCGCGACCGCGACCTCGACTCCAACGTCATCCAGCTGCCCGCGGGCCGGAAGATCGACGCGCACGCCGGGCCCGACCTCGACGTGCTGATCCACGTGCTGCGCGGAACGGGAACGCTGCGCACCGAAGGCGGCGACGTCCCCCTCGCTCCCGGCGTGCTGCTCTGGCTGCCGAAGCGCTCGCGCCGCGAATTCCTCGCCGGGGAGTCCGGGCTCCGCTACCTGACGGTCCACCAGCGCCGCAAGGCCCTCACCATCGAAGGGCTCACCCACTCCGACCGCTGACCCCGTGGCGCGAGGTCCCGCGATCGCGGGGCCACGACGGAGGAAGCGGGGAAGGCCGTCCGATTCGACGGTGCGGGCGCGGAAATGCGACGGCGCCGAGCGGCGGACGGTGAGGCCGGCGGGACTCGAACCCGCACTGGCTAGGACCTAAACCTAGTGCCTCTGCCAATTGGGCTACGGCCCCCAGTGCGCACCAGCCTAACGGTTGGTGATGTCCGTTGTGTCCCCGGCCGGGTGGTTCGGCGGGCGCTGGCTGCCTCGACTCGGGGAACGGTCGGTGGGTCCGGGACTGACGTGTGATCTACGGTGTCACCAGCCAGGTGAACATGGAGGAGGACGGCGTGGCTCGTGATCCGGACGCCATTCAGCGCGACATCGAGAAGGCACGTGACTCGCTGGCCGTGACACTGGACGAGTTGAGCACCAAGGCGGACCCCAAGCGGTTCGTGGAGTCCGGTAAGGCCAGCGTGCAGGAGAAGTTGAACGACCCGCGGGTGCGCTACGCGATGATCGGGGTCGGCGCACTGGTCGCCGTCATCGTCGTGCGCAAGATCTTCCGCTGAGCCGCGCGGCGTGCGTCCGCGGGGTCACGACCCTGCTGGGCGCACGACCGCG
This sequence comes from Saccharopolyspora sp. 7B, assembly GCF_020177435.1. Classification (NCBI taxonomy): domain Bacteria; kingdom Bacillati; phylum Actinomycetota; class Actinomycetes; order Pseudonocardiales; family Pseudonocardiaceae; genus Saccharopolyspora; species Saccharopolyspora sp. 7B. The sequence goes on from NZ_JAIUKC010000209.1 coordinate 7,034, forward strand.
GCCGCCCCGCGGTGCACCGTGCCACTGCGGGAGACGCGCACGATGGTGCCGAACCGGTTGTCCCAGTGGTCGATGAGCCGCCGCTGCAACTCCTTCCACCGCGTCCGCCCGCCCGCGTCCCAGCTGGGCACCGCGCAGCGCACGCAGGCCCCCGAGTTCGGGCCGACGACCTCCCAATCGACCTCGCCGCTGGTGATGGTGGTTCCCGGCCCCCAGCCCAGTTCGGCGAACGGCGGCACGTCCAGCTCCAGGTGCACGTTCGGCCGGAACCGCAGCAGGTCCACCGGGGCACCCAGGTCGGCGGCCAGCGCGTCCAACGTGGACTGCACGGTGACCAGCACCGTCGGGCCCCGGTCCTGGTTGCCCGGTTCGCTGCGCAGGCTCAGCGGGATGCCCAGCGAACCGGTGAGCGCCGCGGGCAGCCGCGGATCGGCCCAGTCCCACGCGGTGCCGTCCGGCGCGTGCAGCGTCGGCGCGGGCACCGGATCCACGACCTCCGCGCCGTAGCCGCTCGACCAGTGCAGTAGCGCCGGGTTCTGCCGCACCGTCAGCACCGAACCGGCGCGCCGCTCGCGCTGGTCGACGAGGACGTGCGCCCGGTCGCCGGCCATGCCGCGCTCGTCGAAGCGGGCCGCGGGCACGGCCTCGCCGCGCAACGACTTCACCGGCCAGCGGTGCAGCCGGGAGATGGTCCCGCGCAGCACGCCGGCGCTCACACGTCGCGGTGCAGCAGCGGCAGCAGCGCGTCCGCCAGCAACCGGTCCACGAACCGCGTGTCCAGCGGTTCACCGGTGAGCATCAGCCGGTGCAGCAGCGCGGCACCGGCGAGCTCCACCACGGTGTCCATCGGAGCCTGCGCGTTGATCTCGCCGCGCCGCACACCGCGCTCCACGATGCGCCGCAGCACGTCGCGCTGCGGCAGCAGGAACGACTCGCGGAACGCCGCCGCGAGCTCCCGCTCGTGCGGCAGCTCGCCGACCAGCGCCTGCGCCGCCTTCCCCGCGGGCCCGGTGAGGAAGGTGGCGAACGCGCGCAGGAACTCGCCGAGGTCGCCCGGCACGCTGCCCGTGTCCGGCTCCGGGATGTTGCGCTGCACCAGCTCGTTGCAGGTGTCGATCACCAGGTCGAGCTTCGACTCCCAACGCCGGTAGATCGTGGCCTTGCCCGCGCGGGCCCGGGCCGCGACGGCATCCATCGTCAGCGCGCGGTAGCCGACTTCCGCGAGGACCTCCATCGCCGCGGTGCGCAGGGCTGCGTCGCGCGTGGCGTCCCGCGGCCGGCCGCGTCCGGGGGACCGGCCGGTCCCGTCGGGCAAGCTGCTGGTCGGTGCGTTCACGGCGACCATCCTAGGAAGAAGTGGTGGGGGCGTGGTTTCCGCCGGACCTTTCGGGTGATCTTCCGATCCAGGGCGCGGGGCGCCGGGTCACCGCGCGGCGTGCGCGCTGGCGGTGTCGGCGGCGGCAGCGGCCTGGCGGGTCGCCTCGTCGGACAACCCGTGCCGCGCCTGCAGGTAGGCGGTGCTGAACGCGAAGCCGTCGCCGTTGAGCAGGTGGATCACGACGCGGCCGGTGGGGTTCGGCGCCAAGTGCTCGATGAGCTGGTCGGCCTGGTCCCGGGCGGCGATGAGGCCGGGAGCGCGGGCGGTGCGGGTCGTCTGCCCGGTCGAGACGGTGACCGACCAGTCGTCGCCGTCCGGCACGTAGTTGGCCGTGATGTGTCCCGTTGCCATGTTGCCTCCCCGTCGGCGCTGTTGCGGGCCGGTCACGCGCGCACCGACCGGGTTGGCGCTCCTGCTCGGCGGGCGCCGCAGCCGCGGACGGTGGCTCGGCGTCACCTCACGCGTGACAGCCGACTCTACGGGTTAGCCGCGGTCGAGGTCTGCGGGCCGGTCGATATCGAAACCTTCCGAGACGCCATCGCACCTCACCAGGGTGACGGCGTGATCACGAAGGTAACCGCGCGCACCCGCATCTCCGACGGCCGTCGCCGCGGCCCCCCGCCAGTGCGCGCGTCCCAGCAACACAGGGTGACTGCGTCGCTGGTCGAGTGATGCGGCGGCGAGGGCGTCCGGCGCGGCGTGCGCGGCGACCCGGCGCACCGCCTCCGCCGTCACGCCCGGCATGTCCACCGGCAGGAACAGCGCTGCCGCCACGTCCGCGGATTCCCCTGCCAGCGCGGTGAGACCGGCCCGGAACGAGGAACCCATCCCGCTGTCCCAGTCCGGGTTGGACACCACGTCGACGCCCCGCAGCTCCGCCGCCGCGCGCACCTCCGCCTCGGCCGCGCCCAGCACCACGAGCACCGGTGCGCAACCACCCTCGGTGAGCACGCGGGCCGCGCGGTCGACCAGGAGGGTGCCGCGGTAGTCGACGAGCGCCTTCGGCATCCCGAACCGCCGCCCCGCCCCCGCGGCCAGCACCACGCCAGCGACCCGCATGCCCCGACCCTACCGACCAGCGGAGTGAACGGACCCTTTGTCCGATCTCGTTGGTCGAACGGTCCGTTCACTCCGTTCCGGTGCGCCGGCGGGGCGCCCGCCGCGGGGGGGGGGGCCGGCCCGGGGGGGCCAGCCCAGTGGGGGCCCGGGGCGGGCCCCCCCCCCCCCCGCGGGGGCCGGGGGGGGCGGGCCCCCC
>NZ_JAIUKC010000210.1:0-6249 GCF_020177435.1 Saccharopolyspora sp. 7B
ATGGAGTGAACGGACCGTTCGTCCGATCTAGTTGGTCGAACGGTCCGTTCACCCCCGCTCGTCGCGAGCCCGGGTGGTCGCCGGACGCCGCGCCTCGACGCGAGTGAACGGACCGTCTGTCCGATCTAGTTGGTCGAACGGTCCGTTCACTCCGGCAGGGCGGCGGTTCAGTAGTCGACGCGGTCCGCCTTCGCCAGCCACCGCTCGAACGGTGCCGCCCGTTCGGCCAGCGGCACCTGGCGGACGCGGGTCGGCCACGGCTGCTCGGGGTGCCGGAACAGGTCGTGGAACGCCCGGTCATCGAACCCGCCGCGCGCCGCGTCGTGCCGGTCGGCGGCGTACACGACGCGATCCAGCCGTGCCCACAACGCCGCGCCCAGGCACATCGGGCACGGTTCGCAGGAGCTGACCAGCACGCACCCGTCGAGGTGGAACGTGCCGAGTTCCCGGCAGGCGGCGCGGATCGCGGTGATCTCGGCGTGCGCGGTGGGATCGAGCTCGGCGGTGACGAGGTTGGTGCCGCTGGCGACGGGCCGCCCGGCGCGCAGCACGAGCGCGCCGAACGGTCCGCCGCCGTGGGTGACGCTGCCGGCGGCGAGTGCCACGGCTTCCGCGGCCCAGCGGGTGTCGGTGAGTTCGGTCGACGGCACGTGGTTCTCCAACGGGGCTCAGACGATGTGGTGCGGTGCCACGGGAACGTGGGTGAGGTCCCGGCCGGTCGCGGCGCGGATCGCGGCGACGACGGCCGGCGTGGTGGAGATCGTCGGTGGCTCGCCGACCCCGCGTACCCCGTACGGCGCGTGCGGGTCGCCGCGTTCGACGACGTCGATCTCCATCGGCGGCATGTCGAGCGCGGTGGGGATGAGGTAGTCGGTGAACGACGCGTTGCGCATGGCGCCGTCGACGACCTGCACCTCCTCCATGACGGCGAGCCCGAGCCCTTGGGCGCTGCCGCCCTGGATCTGCCCGAGCACGGCGTCCGGGTTGACGGCCTTGCCGACGTCCTGCACGCAGTCGAGCCGCACGACCTTCACCAGCCCGAGCTCGACGTCGACGTCGACGACGGCGCGGTGCGCGGAGAACGCGTGCTGCACCTGGACGCGTTCGCTCGCGCCGTCGGCGCCCATGGGGAAGGTGGGCCGGTGGTGGTATTCGCGGGTGTGCTCGACGGGCCCGTCGCCGAGCACCTCGGCGAGGTCGGCGAGCACGCCCGCCGTCGCGGACACGATCTTCCCGCCCTGCAAGGACAGCGCGGCGGGCGTGACGCCGTGCAGTTCCGCGGCGCGCAGCAGCACCGCGTCGCGCACCGCGGCGCACGCGGCCTGCACCGCCCCGCCGGTGACGTAGGTCTGCCGGGACGCGGAGCTGGATCCGGCGGGGCCGACGGAGGTGTCGTTGGGATGGATGGTGACGCGTTCGACGCCGAGCTCGGTGCGGGCGATCTGCTGCTGCACGGTCACGAGCCCCTGGCCGACCTCGGCGGCGGCGGTGTGCACTTCGGCGAGCGGTTCGCCACCGACGAGGGCGAGCCGGACGCGGGCCGTGGAGTGGTCGTCGGCGCCTTCGGAGTAGCAGATGTTCTTGATGGTGACCCCGTAGCCGATGCCGCGCACCACCCCTTCGCCGTGCGTGGTGCCGCCGACACCGCCGGGCAGTTCCCGCACGTCCCGGTCGCCGCCGACCGCGGGCAGCGGGATCGCGGTGAGCCGCCGCAGCAGTTCGGCGACGGGCGCCGGGTGGTCGATCCGCTGCCCGGTGGGGATCGTGTCGCCCTCGGCGATGGCGTTGCGGATGCGCAGCTCGACCGGGTCCATGCCGAGCTCGGCGGCGAGCCGGTCCATCTGGGACTCGTAGGCGAACGTCGGCTGCACCGCGCCGAGCCCGCGCATCGCCCCGCACGGCGGGTTGTTCGTGTACAGGCCCCAGGCTTCGACGTCCACGTTCGGCACCCGGTAGGGGCCGACGCCGAGCGTGGTCGCGTTCCCCACGACGACGGGGGTCTTGGAGGCGTAGGCACCGCCGTCGAAGTACTGCCGCGCCTTCACGTACACCAGCTCGCCGTCCCGGGTGGCACCGTGCTCGTAGTACATCTTCGCCGGATGCCGGTGCACGTGGCCGTGGAACGATTCCTCCCGGCCGTAGACCATCTTCACCGGCCGCCCGGTCCGCAGCGCCAGCAGGCACACGTGCACCTGGATCGACAGGTCCTCGCGCCCGCCGAACGCGCCGCCCACCCCGGACAGCGTCATCCGCACCAGTTCCGGGTCGAGGCCGAGCGCGGCCGCGGTCTGCGTGCGGTCCGAGTGCAGGTCCTGGGTGGCCAGGTACAGGTCCACGCCGCCGTCCTCGGCGGGAATCGCCAACCCCGATTCGGGGCCGAGGAACGCCTGGTCCTGCATGCCCACGGTGTAGGTGCCGGAGACGACGACGTCGGCGACCGCGTCCGGGTCCCCCTTGCGGATCACCTGGTGGCGCACCACGTTCCCGCCGGGGTGCAGCGGCGGCAGCGCCCGGTCGTGCGCGGCGAGCTCCGCGTCGGTGCTGGCGGGCAGCACCTCGTAGTCCACGGCGATGCGGTCCAGGGCGCGGCGCGCGATCTCCGGATGCTCGGCGGCGACCAGCGCCACCGCCTCGCCCCGGTAGCGCACCACGTCCTCCGCCAGCACCGGCTGGTCCTGCTGCTTCACCCCGTACCGGTTGCGGCCGGGCACGTCGGCGGCGGTGAGCACCGCGCGCACCCCCGGCAGCCACAGCGCCCCGGTCACGTCGATCGAGGTGATCCGCGCGTGCGGGTGCGGGCTGCGCAGCGTCGCGCCCCACAGCATGTGCTCCGCCCACAGGTCGGAGGAGTAGGCGAACTCGCCGCGCACCTTCAACGTGCCGTCCGGGCGCAACGGGGACTCCCCGATGCCGCCCGCGATGCCGGTGTCGAGGTGCTGCGGAGTGCGCGTGGGACCGCTCATCGGGCCACCTCCCCGTGCCGTGCCCCGGATCGCGCGCGGATCCGGCCGCTCGCGGCGCGCAGGTCGCGCGCCAAGTCCACTTCGGACACCGCGGTGAGGGCGCCGTCCTCGACGACGCGCCTGCCACCGCGCAGCAGCAGTCGCAGCGGCGGGAGCGGACCCAGCACCAGCGCCGCCACCGGATCCTCGATCCCGGCGTGACCGAGCCCGTCGAGCCGCCACACCGCGAGGTCGGCGAGCTTCCCGGGCCGCAGCGACCCCAGCTCGTCCTGCCTGCCCAGGCAGCGGGCACCGCCGAGGGTGGCGGCGAACAACGCCTCCCGCACCGAGAGCGCCGCCGGCCCCCGGGACCGATCGGCCGATGTCGCCGCGCCCGGCAGGTCCGCGTCCTCAGGTCGCGCCGTGCCGGGCCGGTCCCGCTCCGCCGGTAGCGCCGCACCCCGCCGATCCCGTGCCCCAGGTGGAGCTCCACCCCGCCGGGCCCGTGCCGTCAGCAGCGCCTGCCGCATCTCCTCGCCGATCCCGCCCGCCTCGTTCGACGCGGCCCCGTCCGCACCCAGCCCGACCCGCACGCCCGCATCCAGCAGCTCCCGCAGCGGCGCCGTTCCCGCCCCCAGGCGGCCGTTCGAACTCGGGCAGTGCGCCGAACCCGTGCCCGTCTCCGCCAGCCGCGACACCTCCGCCGCCGACAGGTGCGCGGTGTGCGCCAGCCACACGTCCGGGCCCAGCCAGCCGAGGGCGTCGGCGTGCTCCACCGGGGTGCGGCCGAACTCGGCGCGGCACCGCCGCTCCTCCTCCGCGGTCTCCGCCAGGTGCGTGTGCAGCCGCACGCCGCGCGCCCGCGCCAGCTCCGCGGCGTCCCGCAGCAACCGCTCGCCGACGCTGAACGGCGAGCACGGGCCCACCGCGATCCGCACCACCGACCCCGGACTCGGATCGTGGAACCGGCCGATCGCCGCGTCCGTGCCCGCCAACGCCACGTCCGCGTCCTCCACCAGCGAATCCGGCGGCAACCCGCCCCGGGAACGCCCGCGGTCCATGCAGCCCCGCACCGCGTGCAGCCGCACCCCGATGCTCCCGGCCGCGGCGATCACCGCACCGAACACGTCACCGCCGTCGCGGGGGAACACGTAGTGGTGGTCGGCGATCGTCGTCGCCCCCGACAACGCCAGCCGCGCCGCACCCGCGGCGGCCGCCGCGTGCGCGCAGTCCTCGTCCAACCCCGCCCACACCGGGTAGAGCGAGGTCAGCCAGTCGAACAGCGGCGCGTCCGGCGCGAACCCGCGCGTCACCCACTGGTACAGGTGCTGGTGGGCGTCGACCAGGCCCGGCGTGATCAGGCAACCGCGCACGTCGATCCGCTCGCCCAGCCCCGGATCGGCCCGGCCGGCGCCGACCGCGGCGATCCGGCCCCCGTCGACCACCACGTGGCCCTCGGCGTGCTCGGCGCCGTCGACGGTGACGACCGCGGCACCGTCGAGCACGAACCGCTCAGGCATGGCCGGCCTCCCGCCGGGACGCGAGCCGCACCGCGTCCACGATCTTCTCGTAGCCGGTGCAGCGGCACAGGTTGCCTGCCAGCGCCTCCCGGATCTCCACGTCCGACGGGTCGGCGCGCCGCCGCAGCAGATCCGTGGCCTGCACCAGCAGGCCCGGGGTGCAGAACCCGCACTGCACGGCGCCCGCGTCGAGGAACGCCTGCTGCACCTCGCTGAGCCGGTCGCCGTCGGCGAGCCCCTCCACGGTCCCCACCTCCCGGCCCTCGACCTGGCCGGCCGCGACCAGGCACGCGCAGACCGGGACCCCGTCCAAGGTCACGGTGCACGAACCGCACTCGCCCTGCTCGCAGGCGTTCTTCGACCCGGGCAGGCCGAGGCGTTCCCGCAGCACGTACAGCAGGCTCTCGCCCTCCCACACGTCGTCGGCCCGCTGCCGCCGCCCGTTGACGGTGAAGTTCACGCGCATGACCGCCTCCCGTTCCGGTGCTCGTCCCACACCCGCAGCACCGTCCGCCGGGCCAGGACGCCCAGCGCGTGCCGCCGGTACCCGGCGGTGCCGCGCACGTCGTCGACGGGGTGCGCGGCTGCCGCCACGAGCTCGCCGAACCGCCGCACCACCAGGTCCGGCAGCTCCCGCGGCCGCTCCCACCGGTCGCTCGCGGTGAGTTCGGCGGCGAGGAAGTCCTCGGCCGCCGTCGCGCGGAACGGCACCGGGCCCGCCGACCCCACGCCGGTGCCGATCCGCCGCCGGTCCGGGTGCAGGGCGATCGCGAACGCGCACACCGCGATCACCATCGCGTTGCGGGTGCCGACCTTCGCGAACTGCTGCGGGCCGGAAGCGGTCGGCACGTGCACCGCGGCGATCAGCTCGTCCGCGGCGAGCGCGTTGCGCTTGGGCCCGGTGAAGAACTCCGCGACCGGCAGCGTCCGGGTACCGCGCACCGAGGCCACCTCGACGCGCGCGTCCGAGGCCAGCAGCGGTGGATGCCCGTCCCCGGCCGGCGAGGCCGAACCGAGGTTCCCGCCGAGCGTGCCCCGGTTGCGGATCTGCGGAGAACCGACGGTGCGCGCTGCCGTCGCCAAGCCCGGGAGCCGGTCGCCCAGCTCGTCGACCAGGCGCGCGTAGGGCAGCAGCGCGCCGATGCGCAGCACCCCGTCCGACTCCGACCACTCCTGCTCGGCGCCGGTGGCGGTGAGGTCCAGCAGCACCTCCGGCCGGTCGTGGCCGAAGTTCAGCCCGACCAGCACGTCGGTGCCTCCCGCCAGCACGGTCGCCGCGGGGCGGGCCGCCCGGATCTCCAGGGCCTCGCGCCACGAGGCCGGGCGCAGGAAGTCCACGGCGCTTCCCCCTGTCGGTCGGAGTCGACGAGGGCCGCACCACTCGTAGCCCGTCGCCGTGGGTGGTCGTCCCAGTACACAACTCGCGAACGGAGGTTGACCAGCGGTGGAACACCCGAAATGCCGGACGGGTGAACACCCGTCCCTCGTACGTTCCTACGAACCGGCGCCCCTCCGGTCGCCTCCCGAAGCGCGCACCCACCGCTGCGGAGTGAACGGACCGTTCGTCCAACGGGATGGGACGAACGGTCCGTTCACTACGGATCCCGCGGCACTCGCCGCCCGCGCTCGGGTCGAGCGGTGCCGCACCGCACACCGCCGCCGCCCGCACGGCCGAGCCGGGTGAACGGACCGTTCGTCCAACTAGATGGGACGAACGGTCCGTTCACTCCCTCCCGCGGGACTCCACAGCCCGCCCCGGACGGTGCAGAGTGAGCGGCGTGCGCCTG
>NZ_JAIUKC010000211.1:0-15760 GCF_020177435.1 Saccharopolyspora sp. 7B
TCCCCACCCCCGGCCGCGCCGCGTTCTCCCCGCGCCAGCGGGGGTGGTCCCGGTACGGACTACGACCCCGACCCCGGCACCAGGTTCTCCCCGCGCCAGCGGGGGTGGTCCGGTCTTCCGCCCGGAAAAGGACTCGGCCGGAGAGTTCTCCCCGCGCCAGCGGGGGTGGTCCGTTCTACCCCTGGATCGGGCCGTTCCTGTCCCGGTTCTCCCCGCGCCAGCGGGGGTGGTCCCGGTACGACACGGGGAGAGACCCGGGTTCGTTCGTTCTCCCCGCGCCAGCGGGGGTGGTCCGCGTTCGGTTCCCAGCCCCTGACTCGGGATGCCGTTCTCCCCGCGCCAGCGGGGGTGGTCCGGTTCCCCGCGCGCGGTGCGGGGAGGTGCTCGCGTTCTCCCCGCGCCAGCGGGGGTGGTCCGGTCTCGGCCAGCGAGTCGACCGGGTCGAGCCAGTTCTCCCCGCGCCAGCGGGGGTGGTCCCGTCGGCCAGCACATCCGGCACCTGATGTCCGGGTTCTCCCCGCGCCAGCGGGGGTGGTCCCGACATGACCCACCTGGACCGCGAGCTGGGAGCGTTCTCCCCGCGCCAGCGGGGGTGGTCCGCATGACGAACGAGGGCGACCCCTGCCCGTCGTGTTCTCCCCGCGCCAGCGGGGGTGGTCCGTTCTCGCCGGTGTTGTCCCCGGCGATCATCTGGTTCTCCCCGCGCCAGCGGGGGTGGTCCCTCGGTGCCGAGGTCGATCCGCAGGACTACCTCGTTCTCCCCGCGCCAGCGGGGGTGGTCCCGTCGCCCAGTGGCTCGGCGAGCGCGTGCTCGCGTTCTCCCCGCGCCAGCGGGGGTGGTCCCCCGGCCACGATTGCCTGACGGTGTCGACCTCGGTTCTCCCCGCGCCAGCGGGGGTGGTCCCGCCGGGTACCTCGCAGGACGGGCAGGTGATCAATTCTCCCCGCGCCAGCGGGGGTGGCCCTTCCGCCTCCTCGATCCCCGCTTCACTCGCCGCGTTCTCCCCGCGCCAGCGGGGGTGGTCCCTTGCCGCGCGTGGAGACGATCGAGGCGATGGTGTTCTCCCCGCGCCAGCGGGGGTGGTCCCCAGTCCGAGCCGCAGCCCGCCGTTCTTGAAGTGTTCTCCCCGCGCCAGCGGGGGTGGTCCGCCGTGGTGCTCGATCTCATCAAGTCGGGCCTGGTTCTCCCCGCGCCAGCGGGGGTGGTCCCTCGTCGTCCGGGATGTCGTCCACGAGCATCCGGTTCTCCCCGCGCCAGCGGGGGTGGTCCGCGCCACTTGTCGGCGTGCCGCTGTGCGGCGGAGTTCTCCCCGCGCCAGCGGGGGTGGACCGCGCTGTTCCCACTCCTCGACGTCGGCTGTCGTGTTCTCCCCGCGCCAGCGGGGGTGGTCCCACCATCAGCGGCGCGCACGAAACCTCCGAGGGGTTCTCCCCGCGCCAGCGGGGGTGGTCCCGCATCACGGTCTCCTCGGTCGGTTTCGGTGAGGTTCTCCCCGCGCCAGCGGGGGTGGTCCCACCTCCATCGGCACCTGGTGGTCGAGACCGAAGTTCTCCCCGCGCCAGCGGGGGTGGTCCGAGGCAGCGGAGGCTCGCCAGCTTGATCCAACCGTTTTCCCCGCGCCAGCGGGGGTGGTCCGTCGTAGGGGTTCGTCATCGGAGTTCTTTGATCGTTTTTCCCGCGCCAGCGGGGGTGGCCCCAGTTCCGACCCGACCGCGACCAGCGCTTTCGTGCTTTCCCCGCGCCGGCGGGGATGGTCCTAACCTCGTCGCGGCAGTGCTGCTGGATCCGGCGTCTTCCCCGCGTCAGCGGGGGTGGTCCGATCCTGCGGTACTCGGCGTGGCGGCGTGGTGAGTCTTCCTCGCGCCAGCGGAGGGAGCACCGAACTGATCTTGGCCGCTTACGACGGCCGACTCGGAGGCCGGGGGAGCACACCGGACGGCGTGCACCCCCGGCTGAGCCCCACTAAGCGGAGACGCCCGTCGGGCAGGTGCACCGCAACGAGCAGACCGCGTCTACGTGGGGAGAACGCCCAGACGGGTGCACTGTCGAGCACCAAACCGGACCACCCCTGCCAAGCAGGGAACACTCTGACCTACACCAAAAGTAGCCAAAGTGGTCACACTCAGCAGCCCATGACGTGCAGAAACGTTACCTGACCACCCCCTGTAGTCGACCAGTGCCGCCGTGTGGCTATCCTGCCTTTCGTCAACGTTTGTTGCTCATCGACGGGATTGACGCGGATGACACGACGGAAAGAGCAGGGCCCACGGACCGGTGCCCGTTGCCGCATCACCTCGTTGGTGCGGCCGTGGCCGCACTCGGGGTACGGGACATGCACTACTCGCCCGCGATGCGGGACGGGAAGGTCCACGGCTGGTCGTGTTCCCCGCGGCAGCAGGGACGGCGAGCTGCGCGTCATGCGCACTGCCTTCGCGAGAAAACCGTTGAGAATCCGGCAGCGGCTTGACGGCTCTCTCGTAAGCGACGTCCGCGTACGCCAACGGGCGGTGCGAGAGCACATCCAGGTGGACTCAGCGCCTCGTCGCCGCGAAGTAATGCCTGAAGCGCTACCTCCTGGCGGTAGAGCGTTAGTGGCCTGGTCACACGCGGTTGGCGACGGTGTCGGAGCCAGAGTCGGCGGAGCTCCGACGGAGCGCGTTATGGCCGTGCCCGAAGCTGTTGGGGTCGCCTCAGCGGTGCGGGCACCTAGCGGAGGCGGAGTCGCTCTTCGGATGCGAGTGATCGCCGACGACCGTTTGTCATCTAGTCCGTCGCACATACGCGAAGTGCCGACGTTCAGCCGCAGCGAACGACGGTGAGCGCTTGCCGCGCTGGAACTACCGTTCGCCGCTCGGCCACTGTCACCCGGCACGCGCCCCCGTAAGACTCAGGAGTTGCCAGTTCGGTGAGGGGCGAGGGGGGGGGGGGGGGCAGGCACCACCCTCCCCCGCCTGTTCAGTCCTCCAATGGCGTTCGTACTGTCGCTCAGCTGGCGAGGACTTGACCGACTTCCCAGCTGAGCGACTCCATCCGATCCGAAGGACGTCAATGACGATAGGTTTTGATCGGCGCAAGAGTCCAGCGTCCACCGCTGGAGAGCCCGATTCGTGCGCTAACCGGTCTGCCGTGCAAGTAGTCGAGCCGATAAACGCTGGTGGGAACCCTGGGGACTCTGGAGCGCGAGGGCTCGTAGCCGCACTTCGGAACTGGCCGATGACCTTGCGCCTGGTCGTTGTCGTGGTTTCGACTCTCGCGGTGCTGTTGATCGGGGTCGCAGTTGGCGGGGTCAGTGTTGAGCTTGGCCCCTTGCATCTGACGGGTCGCTAACAGGCGGCTTGCGGCGCACGTCTCACGCAGAGTGTTCTCCGCACTAGCGGGGGTAGCCGACACCGCGTTGATCTCGGCATTCACGGCGATTCTGCTGGGAACTGGGGGTGCACATCGGACGGCGTGCACCCCCAGTCAAGCCCCACTTGCGCGAAGACGCAGTCGGGTAAGTGGACCGCGACTGGCGTGAGCGCATCTACATGGGGAAAGCGTCCAGACAGGTGTCGCGTCGAACCCCAAACCGGACCACCCCTGCCAAGCAGGGAAGCACTGGCATATACCGAGCGTAGTCAACGTGGTCACGTGTAGCGGCCCTTGACGTGCGGAAACGCTATCAGAGCACCCCCAGTAGTCGATCAGTGACGCCAAGTCGATTAACATAGCTCCATGGCAAGATCGATCGTCTAAGGTTTGTGGTTCATGGAGAAGGCAATGTTGCAGCGGCGGGCATGGGGGAAGGAGCGGGGGCTCGCCACGCGGTACCCGCTGCTGCATCACCTCGTGGATGCAGCTGGGGCTGCGCTGGTGTTGTGGGACATGCACTACTCGCCCGGGATGCGGAGGTGGGTGGCGGCCGAGCTGGCGATGACCGAGGCCGAAGCGCGGAGCTTCGTGGCACTGCTCGCGGGTCTTCATGACCTCGGCAAGGCGATACCTTGCTTCTTCGACAAGTCGCCGCCGCCCGGGCAGCCCGGATGGCTCGGTCATGACGTAGCGGTCCAGCTAACGGTGCCGAGGCTTCTCAACCCGACCGGAGACGTGTGGGCGCTGTCGCCGGAGTATCGGATCGGGCAGCTGCTGGGCGGGCATCACGGACGGTTTCACCCCGGCTGGGAACGCGAAGCGTCCGATCCCGTCCGGCTGGTCGACCGTTTGGGAGGCGAAGCATGGCACCTCGAGCGCAGCGAGACGTTTGAGACCGTTCGCGAGCTGTTGGGCCGGCCGCGAATTCCCGAGGATCTGCCAGTTCCGGTGGCCGGCGTGCTGACCGGGTTGGTGATCGTGGCTGACTGGTTGGTGTCGGATACGACGTCGTTCATTCCAGGACAGCAGCAGGATGCTCCGGAGGAGCTGTCAGCTCGTCTCGAGTTCACCGCGGAGAAGGTGCGCGGGCTTGTGGTGGATTTCGGCTTAACGAGCCCCACCTTCTTGGAGGTAGTGGACCCCCGCGAGATCTGGAAATTTGAGCCGAACCCGTTGCAGCTCTCCCTGGCTGAGGATTTCGCGCCGCAGGTCACCGGAGCCGGATTGTTGATCATTACGGACTCCACCGGTGGTGGCAAGACCGAGGCGGCGTATCTGGGGGCTCATGCGTTCGGCCGCGCCACTGGACGGTGGGGGCTCTTCACCGGGCTGCCGACTCGGGCGACGACGGATCAAGCATGGACGCGGCTACGCGATTTTGCCGCTGCTGCCAGCGCGGGCGGGGCACCGCCGGTGACTCTCGCGCATGCGATGGCGTCGTTCAACGATGACTATCGCGAGGACACCGACGTGACGGACTTCCTGCGTCCGCTGAACCGCACGCTGTTGGCAGGACTGTGCGCAGGAACGATCGACCAGGTGTTGCTGGCCGCTTTGGCGGCGCCGTTCAACATGCTCCGCATGCATGGTCTCGCGAACAAGACCGTGATCATCGATGAGGCCCACTCCTACGATCCGTACATGCAAGGTCTCCTGGCGGCCCTGTTGTCATGGTGTGGCCGCCTTGAGGTGCCGGTGATCTTGTTGTCGGCGACGCTGCCGAATCACATCAGCCGGGCACTGGCCGCTTCCTACCTACGCGGGGCAGGAGTGAGCGAGCCTCCCGAAGTCGATGTCCCGTACCCGGGGTGGGCGTTCGTCAGCAAGTCCGGGAAAACCGTGTATCCGCGTGAGTCCAGGCTCGCTGAGATTGCCGTGGCCGGCGAGCGGACGGTCCAAGTCGAACGACGTGCTCACGATCGGTCGAGCCAGTCCAGGCTGGAGGTCATCCAGTCCTATACGGACCTGGTCGCTCGGGACGGCGGATGTATTGCCGTGGTGTGCAACACCGTCGATTCGGCGCAGGACACGTACAAAGCGTTAGCGGACTCGCTACCAGAGGACGTGGCGTTGCTCTTGCATTCCCGATTCCCACAGGCGCAGCGGGAAGAGATCACGCAGGAAGTGGTACAGAGCTTCGGTAAGAGCGGTTCTCGTCCTGAGCGTGCTGTCGTGGTGGCCACTCAAGTGATCGAGCAGAGCTTGAACCTCGACTTCGACCTGGTGATCTCGGACATCGCGCCGATGTCGTTGTTGATCCAGCGATTGGGACGGTGTTGGCGATTCGCGGCCGATGCCAACGAGCAGCCGATTCGGCGCCCTCCATGGTCTACCGGCCCGACACTGGTCGTTCTCGATCCGGTCCGTCTCGACTCCGACCGCCCAACGCCTCCGGAGTGGGAGGCGATTTATCCGGCGTTCGAGGTGGCTGCGACACACCAAGTTCTGGCTGAACGGCCTGCGGAGCTCGCCGTGCCTGGCGAGGTGAACGACACCGTCCAGCAAGTCCACGATGCGCAAGCAACAGGGGTGCCGGCCAGGCTGCGTGCACTGTGGGACGCGCGGTTCGGGGAGAACCGGGCGAAGGCACAGTTGGCGCGGATGGCCTCGATCGAAGCGGCGGAGACGATCACGGATCTCTCGCGGTTGACCGATCCCGAAGTCAGCGACCTGGACGTGTCGACCCGGTTGGGACTCGATACCGCTCGGCTGATTCCCCGCTACACGAATGCCACCGGTCATCACTTCCTGGACAAGGACCATCACGTCGCCTGGCCGGACTCGCGCCCGAACACGACGACGGTGGAACAGCTGATCAAGGCATCGATCATGTGCCCACGGGAGTGGGCCGAGGCGGAGAACCTGCACACCAACCCGACGTGGTCGCGCACTCCGATGTTGCGCGATGCCTACATCCTTCCCGCTCCCGAGTGCGGTGGGCTCTCAGTCGACCAGGCACTGGGCTTGGTCCGGCAGAAGAAAAGGACTTCGTGATGCCTGTGCCCTCCTACGACGTGCGTGACCAGCCGTGGATTCCCGTGCGCACCCTCGACCGAGCCACCGAAACGATCTCCTTGCGCGACTTGCTTCATCGGGCGCACGAGCTGCGCGACCTGGCGATCACGATCCCCCCGGCCGCCTCGGCGGTACTGCGGGTGCTCTACACCCTCGCGGCGCGAATCACTCAGCTTGATCAGTCCTCGGCGGCGCAGAATCCGGAATGGTGGGAGCGGCACCGCCGTGCGACGTTCTCGCGAGGCCGCTTCGATCCCGACGCCGTCGACACCGAGCTCGGACGCGTCCCGGACCGGTGGGACCTGTTCGATGCGACGCATCCCTGGATGCAGGACCCCCGTCTGCACTCCGAGGCCGGCCCGGTCGGGATCAACCGGCTCGACCCGCGTAGGCCCGCGGACAATTCACCGGTCTGGTTTCGCCACACCCACCGAGGGAACGCGGCTCCGATCCCGACACCCGAAGCGATCTTGTGGTTGCTCGTGCATCACCTCTACGGACCTGGCGGAGGGGGCGGCACGCGCACGGTCGACTCGCCAGAGACGGGTGAGCAGGTCTCGGATCAGTACATGTCCGCGGGTCCGCTTCGGGCTGCTCTCACGCACTACCCGCTTGGACGCACCCTTTTCGAAACGCTCGTGGCGGGCATCCCGGCCAAACCGAAGGACATCGAACCGGGTGAGGACCTTGCTCCCTGGGAGCGCGACGAGCTTCCCGCACCCTTGCACGAGCCGCCCCCGATCACCTGGCCTGCGGGGCTGTTGTGCGGGCGTGGTCGGCACGCGCTGCTGCTGCGCCCCGACCCGAGTGGGCAGTGGGTGACCGATGCGCGCATCACGTGGGCGTTCAAGAAGCCGGCCACCCCGATCAACGACCCCTACTGCATCGTCGAACGCAAGAGCACCGGCGAGTGGAACGCGCGGCGCACTGATGCGGACCGGGCCTTGTGGCGTGACATCGACGCGCTCCTGGCCGACAGCGAATTTCACCGCAGGCCCGACATCATCGCCTCAGCATTCCGGCTTCCGCCTGACGTGGCCAGAGAGCTCCGCGTGCGCGTGCACGGCATCGATCAGGATCGGCAGGCGACCGACCGGCAGTGGATCACGGCGACCACTCCCCCGCTGTTCCCCTGGCTGGCCGAGAACGACAACGACGCCGCGCATGGTGCGGCAGTCCTGCGGGCAGCGGCTGAAACCGTCGAGGGCGTGATGCGCCATGCGTTGCGGCAGGCATACCAATCCCTGACCGCCACCGGAATGCGCCCGAGTGGTGGTGAAGTGCCGTGGATCCAACCCGCGCGCGCCTTCTACTGGCCCCGCGCTGAAGAGCTGTTCTGGGAGCGGATGTACGCCGAACCTCGTGACTTCACGAGACCGTTCCACGCCTTCACCGTGATCGCCGTCCACGCCGTCGAGCACGCCACCGATCACGATGCGCACCAGACCGCCGTGGCTCGGGCCGTAGCGGGGGCCGTGAAATACCTGAACAACCACGCCAGGAAGAAAGAGCCGCCGCCTCGAGGAGCGACATGACCCAGTCCTTCACACAGCGTTTCGTCCACTACCTCTCGCAGCAGGCTCTCGAGGAACCAGCCGTGGGAGCAGCGCTTCGTTCCGGGCTGGGCCGCGAGCCCGAGCAGTGTCACCAGATGCACCGCTATCTCGCGCCCTGGCTGGCACGGACTCCTCGCGTTCACGACGAACGCGTGCTCTACATGGTCGCGTCGCTGATCGCGCGGGCACCGAAGGTGGCGACACCGGAGAGTTCCCCGGGAGATCTGGGCGACAGCCTCGCGGTGGCGGCGCTCAACCGGGACCTGGCGCCTCGAACCTGTTCGCGCTATCTGCATCTGCTGACCCGCCAGCCACCGGAATCGATATGCCGCCACGTCACCACGACGGTGATGGCCCTGCAAGGCAAGCAGGTTCCGGTCGACTTCACCCGGCTACTCGGAGATCTCCAGTCGTGGCCGGAGCGGCAAGACCAGGTAGCCAAGCAGTGGCAGCGGCACTACTTCCAGGCCGCGCCCGACGAAAACGCAGGCAGCCGCGACGGGTAGCCGATCGAACGACGCTTCTCATCATCAAACCGCACTACTGGAAGGCCCTCTTCAGATGCATCTCGACATTCACGCTCTGCACACCGTCCCGTACAGCAATTTGAATCGCGACGCGCTCGGGTCGCCCAAAAACACACTCTATGGCGGCGAACTCCGCACACGCGTGTCCAGCCAGTCCTGGAAGCGAGCGGTGCGCCTCGAGGTCGAGAAGCAACTCGAGGACCCGACCCTCCGCACGCGGCATGTGCCCGCGGCGGTCCGGAAGGTGCTCACCGAGGCCCACGCCTGGGATTCCGACACCGCACGCAAGGCCGGGCGTGCCGTGCTCGTTGCCGCCGACGCCGCGGCCAAACGTCGTGGCAGCAAGGAAGGCGGCATTCTGCCGTCCGGCTCCGCGGATCAGTCGAAGGTGCTGTTCTGGGTTCCGCAGGCAGCGATCCGGGAACTGGCCGAGCTGTGCACTCAGCATCGCGAAGCGATCGCCGCGACCACGCTGCCGGCCAGCGAACCCGCCGACGAGGCAGCAGCCAAGGGCGCTCGGAAGCCGAAGGCACCCAAGGAGCCCAAGCAGGAGCCGGTGCTGCCGACCGACGAGGTCAACGAGATCCTGCGTCGCCGCTCACGGTCGATCAACTTGCTCGGAAGGATGCTGGCGGAAATGCCCGGCCACGGTGTCGACGGAGCGACCTTGTTCGCACACGCCTTCACCACTCACAGCACCGCCACCGACTTCGACTTCTTCACCGCGGTGGACGACTGGAACCACACCAGCGACGACGAAGACACGGTCTCCGGCTCCGGGCACCTGGCCACTGCCGAATACAGCTCTGGAGTGTTCTACCGCTACAGCAGCGTGAACATCACCGATCTCGCCTGCAACCTCGACTCCGAAGGCAAACCCACCCCCGAGTCCATCGACGAGGCACTGCGCATCGCCGATGTCTACCTACGGGCGTTCGTCTCCCAGCTGCCCTCCGGCAAACAGAACACCACCGCCGCGGTCACCCGCCCGGAGTTCGTCTACCTGGCCGTGCGGGATCAGCCGCTGTCCCTGGCCGGGGCGTTCGAGAAGCCGGTCCGGTTGGAGCGCGGGGAAGGGTTCGCCGGGCCCTCCCGGGACCGCCTCGACGACTACACCGGCAAGTTGCACGGGTTTCTCGGCACCGACGGCCTGCACTGGCACGGTCACGCCGGCCTCGAAACGGCGCGTGGCGACGGTTCCCCGTTCGCTTCGCTCGGTGACCATCACACCGGCTTGCACGACCTGATCACCGAAGCGACCAACCACGCTGGAGATCACGCATGAGCGCGCTGCTGCTTCGGCTGGGCGGGCCGTTGCAGTCGTGGGGCACGCATTCGACCTGGAACGAACGCGACACCGAGAACGTGCCCACCCGGTCCGGACTCATCGGCCTCATCGCAGCAGCACGAGGAGAACCCCGAACCGCGGACCTCGATCAGTACCGACCGCTACAGATGCTGGTGCGAGTCGACCGGCCTGGAAACACGCTGATCGACTTCCACACCGTCGGTGGAGGCCGACCAGCAGGTTCCACCGTGCCGACCGCATCAGGCAAGTACCGGCCCGAAGGCAAAGGAACCCTGGTCTCTCGCCGTCACTACCTCGCCGACGCGGTCTTCACGGTCGCACTCACCAGTCCCGACGCCGCGCTGCTGGACACCATCGAGACCGCACTTCGCCGCCCGCACTGGGCGCCCTACCTCGGCCGCCGCGCCTGCCCACCGGACGGACCATTCCTCCTCGCACGAGTCGACGACCCCGCCACCTGGCTCCACGAGAAGCTGCCGCTGGCACGCTCGCCGCACGGGGCAGGTACGACCGTCGCCGTCGACTTCGCCAGCGACCGGCCCCCAGAAGAGCACGATGGGCGCATCGACGAACCCCCGGACGACCCGGTCGCGTTCGCATCAACACGTCGCGCCTATCGGACCCGCGCGGTCTACCGCTACCGCCGCCGCCTCTCCACCTCGTTGTGCGCCGGATACGGGGTCAACTACCTCACCGCGTTGACACACGCCTTGGAGGACTGACCATGACCAACACCCTGAACGGCAACACCACCCTCACCCGGCTACGGCTGAATTCCCGCCACCGCGCAGTCGGAGAAGATCTTGCCGATGCCACACGCATGCACCGGCGCGTGATGAGCCTGATGCCTGACTCCCTCGGAGAGCAGGCCCGCGCCCACGCCGGTGTGCTCTATCGCGTCGAAAAGCACCTCACGGGATCGAGCGTCCTGCTCCAAACCGGCTACCAGCCCGATTTCACCGCCCTGCCCACCGACTACGCCGAACGCTCGACCCACCAACTCGACGGCATGCTGGCCAACATCACCACCGGTATCACTGTCCGGTACCGGATTCTGGCGAACCCCACACGCGTCGAAACCACCGACACCAAACGGAAAACCCGCCGCTGGCTCCGCGGCGACGACGCACTCTCCTGGTGGAAGCGACGTGCCCAGCAAGCAGGGCTCGAGCCCCACACCGCGCTGCTCACCAACGAAGAACTCATCACCGCCACACGTGAGAACAACGACGGCGCCCACCGCATCAGCCACGGCACCAGCTTGTTCGAAGGCACCGCCACCGTCACCGATCCGGACGCCGTCCGCCACGCCGTACTCAGTGGCATCGGCAAAGCGCGAGCCTTCGGCTGCGGGTTGCTCTCCCTCGCCCCCACCAACCGAAGCTGAGCGAATGCCCACCCGACTCCCCAAAGCCCTCGGCGCGCCCAGCGTCTACGGACTGCACCCAGTCAAGGACCGGATCAGTCACCTCTACCTCGACACCGTACGCATCGTCACCGATCGCAACGGTGTCTGCGCGCAAACCCAGCATCCCGACACCGGGCACATCGATCGCGTGTACCTGCCCAGCGCCAGTCTCGCCTGTCTCCTCCTCGGCCCCGGAACCAGCATCACCCAAGCCGCCGTGACCGCACTCACCCGCGACGGCGCTGTACTGGTCTGGGTCGGCAACGCCGGTGTGCGCTGTTACTCGGCGTTCCTACACGACAGCACCTCCACCGAACTTCTGCACCGCCAAGTCCGCATTGTCGCTGACAACGCGGCACGGGAAGCCGCCGCCCGACGGCATTTCCGCCTGCGCTTCGGCGAAGCACCACCACCGGACTCGACGCTGCACCAGCTCCGCGGTATGGAAGGCGCGCGCGTCAAGGCCACCTACAAGCTCCTCGCCAGACAACACGGCGTCGGGCCGTTCAAGCGGTCTTACGATCCGCATGACTTCGACGCCGCCGATCCCGTCAACAAAGCACTCACCGCAGGCAACGCCGCTCTCTACGGCATTACCACCGCCGTCCTGCTCAGTCTCGGCGCGTCCCCCGCCCTCGGCCTCATCCACGAACACAACCAACGTGCCTTCACCTACGACATCGCCGACCTCTACAAAACCGAATACATCCTCCCCACCGCCTTCTCCCTCGCCCGAAGCGGCAACCCAGACCGCGACATCCGTTACCGGCTACGAGACGACCTACGGCTCCTCCGTCTCGTACCCCGCATGATTCGGGACATTCACTACATCCTCGGAGAGCATGATCTACCTAAAGACGAAGTACCCACCGGCGTCGTAGACCTCTGGGATCCTGATGGAAACGTGCCAGCCGGAGTGAACTACAGCGCCCTCGACGAGGACCCCGGCTTCTGATGGCGCACTTCGCCGTGATCAGCACAAGCGACCTGCCCGACGGAACCCGAGGCGCTCTCACCCGCTGGATGATCGAACCCGCACCAGGAACCTACGTCGGCACACTCACCGCCCGCGTCCGCGACTACCTATGGAACGCCGTCCAAACCAGCATCGATCAACAACACGGCTGGGCCGCCCTCATCTACAACACAGACACCGAGCAGGGATACGCCCTTCGCACCCACGGACTCGGCCAGCACCACCGCACCGTCACCGACTACGACGGGCTCTCCCTCATCACCTGGCCGATCGCCAGGGACAACCAGCCCAGCGAAGATAACAAATCAGCATCCCACTGATGTTTCAGCAGCTCAGGAAGCCTTCTCCCCGCACAGGCGGGGGTGGTCCCTTCTGCTCCCACGCCGCCGAACGCTCCCGCTTCTTCTCCCCGCACAGGCGGGGGTGGTCCCCGGCGTCAGATCTCCTCGGATCCGGGGAAACGCTTCTCCCCGCACAGGCGGGGGTGGTCCGGTTCGAGCAGGGTTCCCATCTCGGCGGCTTCTTCTCCCCGCACAGGCGGGGGTGGTCCTCGCCCGGCAATCCCGCATGGAGCAGGGGCTGCCTTCTCCCCGCACAGGCGGGGGTGGTCCCAGGTCGCCGCGCCGGTTGATCACCGCTGCGACCTTCTCCCCGCACAGGCGGGGGTGGTCCGCCGAGGCACATCGCCAGTCGGCGCATTTGCGGCTTCTCCCCGCACAGGCGGGGGCGGTCCCGGTACGACACGGGGAGAGACCCGGGTTCGTTCCTTTTCCCCGCGCAGGCGGGGGTGGTCCCGGCTCACGATCCGGACCAGGGGGTGAGCCGTGCTTTTCCCCGCGCAGGCGGGGGTGGTCCCGTCCTCGCGGCTCTGCACGAGCCCATCACCGGCTTTTCCCCGCGCAGGCGGGGTCCCCCCAGGTCGCGATGAGCAAGAAACCCTTGAGCCTTTTCCCCGCGCAGGCGGGGGTGGCCCCGGCGATACCTGGCAGGTGCTGGCCGTCGGCCGCTTTTCCCCGCGCAGGCGGGGGTGGTCCCCCTGACCTGGATTTCGACAACGAACTGGATCGCTTTTCCCCGCGCAGGCGGGGGTCGTCCCCCGTCGTGGGTCTTTCGTAGGAACGGTGTCTCCAGCGTGTTGATCAGTAGGTTTCAGCGTCCGTCCAGCGGTCACCGAAGGTGATGACAAAGGCGTCGAGGACTGGATTCCAACGCATCGTCCATCGGGTGCGGCCGGCTCCGGTGGCATCCAGGCTGCGGGTTACAAGGTACAGGCATTTCAGCGCTGCCTGTTCGTTGGGAAATGTCCTCGCACGCGGACCGCTCGGCGATAGCGAGCGTTGAGTGCTTCGATTGCGTCCGCCACTGACTTGCCTGAGGTGACCGAACTCACCAAGAACCCCCGCGCATCCTCGAACTCGGTGTAGACCGGCACAACAAGCCGATCCCGCCCATCGCCGGAGTCGTCTTCCGGTACGGACTCGGCGATAAATGCAAACACTCCGTCCGGGACAGTGTCTCTGCACGCGACCGCTGGCAGATCTTCCGCCACCTGCACCCCGCGCTCGCCGACTTCGCCACCCGGGTCGAGCCCTACCACCGCATCAACGTCAAAACTCGCCATCGCCCCGACACCGGCGAGTTCCGTGCCATCGACCACCAAGGCGCTGGCCACCGCGACCGCGCCCGCCATCCACCTCGACATGCGCTACGACACCCCGATCATCCGCAAGGCAGTGCTGCTCGCACTGGAGGAAGCCCTCGACCTAACCATCCCACCGTCAGTCCTCAACTCCTCGGAGCCCAACCTGGAATACGATTTCCATAACCCGCGACCCGAACTGGAAGTGACCATCCGGATCGCACCTGTCGGCGAGCTCGCAGCCGACCTGCCCATCGACTCCTCTATCCGCAACATCAAAGACTGCATCACTCAAGCAGGGGTGCCACGGCGCGACCTCACCCACACACACAGTTCCCTCCGGCCAAGGACGGCCGTGCACGATTCGCGATCGTCGAAATGCGCGGCCCCGACGCATTCCCCACGCCCGAACACGATCCCAAGAAACCCGTGAAAGCCGCCGCAGCGGCGTGCGGGGTGTTGACCAAGAACATCACCCCGCCGAAACCGCCCGGCCGAGGAGAAGGCCACGAAACCGAATCCGGCCGTACCGGACGTGCCCGCAAGACCGTCGCCGACCTGTTCATCCGCCAGACCGGACTCCTCGAGCCCATGGAGACCGCCGGCGCCGCGGACAACCCGTTGAACGACGTCGCGACCGTCGGACTCTGGGTCGTGCGCCGCAACGGCCAGGACCGAGCCGTGCTACCTCTGGCCGTCGGCTGGCTCCCTGACGAGCCCTTCGCTCGACTCCGACTTCCCAACTGCGACCGATGGGTACCCTACCGCGAAGGCCTACTCGCCCTCGGTGACTGGGACACCGACCGCGTGTTCACTTACGAAAGGGTCCGCGATTTCTTCACCACCGTCGTCGCCGAAGCCGACGACGGTACCCACACCGCGCTGCTCACGCTGGCCCAGAACATCCGTCCAGCCTGCCCCGGCATCGCCGACGGCCACATCCAAGAAGACACCCTCGCCTTCGACCCCGTCGACCCGATCCCGTTCCACGACCGCAAAGGCATCCGACATCTCCCGAGCACGTTGGCCACGGCTCAAGCCTCTGGGACGACCCACAATCCACGGAGATTCCTCAGCACCCCGGACAAACCGAACACCGCTGGCCCCGGGTCCCCGCAGGGGAGCCGAATGTCGCCACACTATCGCCGTGTCAGCGAGAAAGAATGGGCCTGGACAACCGAGATCACGAAGAAGGTACGGAATCCACGGCTGCTGGAGATTCTCGTCGCAGCTCAGAACCCGACGACAACGCGCGTTCGTGGGCCGCACTCGCACACCAGCAACGCTACGCGGCCCACCACTACGCCGAACCGTTGATTCTACCCGTTGTGCTGCACCTCGCCTCCAAAGTAGACGGCTACATCCTGCCGCCGGACCAAGTCACGCGCTGCCAGGACGCCGATGAATGACCGATCCGCTGATCCGCCGCACCAAGGCCAGCAAGCCGCCCACGACGTCACTGAGCCGAGCCCCAGGGCGAAGTCCAGACGCCTCAACACCCGACAGCAGCAGTACCTCAACATCGTCTTCGAACTCGATCAACAAGCCGAACGCGACCAACGACGCCGCTGGCACCAAGGACTACCCCGCCAACCCGCCGATCAGTGGCGCTGGATTCCCTACGCCACGCGCCATACCCACGCCTCGCCCACCCCCGCCCAACAAGCACTCAAAGCCCAAGGAATCCACAGCGCCGGCAGCGGCTCAACCCTGGCCGCCCTCACACGCCGCGGCCTGCTTGACATACGGGAGACCACCATCGACAGCATCGGTGGAACCGTGCGCCAAACCCAACTCCGGCTGACGACGACCGGGCGACACACCGCTCGCTTCAACCGCCCCCTCACAGAAGAATGCCCCGCCCCCTTGCGCCCCGGGGGGTTCGTAGCCCGCGCGACCCTGGCCCGCGCTCCCCCCCCCGCCGACCGAAAGGCGACATCAGCCGTTGAGCCGGCCGACGCCACGCCCCCCCAGCAGA
>NZ_JAIUKC010000212.1:0-15037 GCF_020177435.1 Saccharopolyspora sp. 7B
GGCGCCGGTCCACGGCAGCAGCAGCGCGGCGGGCACCGCGGCGTCCAGCACCAGCCGCGGCACCTGGTCGCCGACGCGCAAGCAGATCCGCGCCCGGTGCCCGCCGTCCACGCCCACCGCCAGCAGCACCGCCACCACGTACAGCGCCGCGGGCAGCACCGGCACGCCCAGCACCAGCACCACCGCGGTCAGCGCGACCACGTCGACCAGCGGCCACAGCACCAGCGGCAGCAGCCGCGGCACCCCGCGCGCCCCCGACCGCACCGGGGCGCGCCACCGGCACGGCACGGGACCGGGGCCGGACCGCAGGTCGGCGATGCTCATCCGGCCGCCCCGGCCCGGACCCGCCGAGCGCCGGAGGTCGAGGCCAGCCGGGCACCGACGCGCCGCACCGCGTGGTCGGCGCCGTAGACGAACCGCATCACCGGGCCGTGGCTCGGGGTCACCGCGGCCCCGATGAAGAACAGGCCCGGCACCGAGGACTCGAAGTCCGCCCCGACCCGCGGGGTGCGGTCCAGCGTCCGCAGCCGCGACCGCAGCCTCGGGTTCACGAACGCGAGCCGCTCCAGGTCCGGCGGGTAGCCGGTCGCGCAGATCACGTGGTCGGCGGTGAACTCGCGGCCCCCGCCGCCGAAGGTGCGCACTCCCAGCCGCACCTGGTCACCCACCGTCTTCGCCCAGTCCACGGTGTGCCCCACGTGCACCGGCAGCACGCCTTCGACGCGGCTGCGCAGCCACCACCCCCCGGCGGGCCCGAGCGCGGTGCGCGCCCGCAGCACCCGCTGGCTCTCCGGCAGGTGCCGGAACAGGTCGGGGTGCTCGGAGTAGAACCAGGTCGACAGGCCGGAGCCGAGTCCCGCCTCCGGCTCCCGCATCCGGCGCAGCAGCGGCCGGTCCGGCAACAGCGGCCGCCCGTTCCACACCACGTTCCGGGCGCGCGCGATCAGCCGCACGTCGGCGCCGTGCTCGTGCAGCAGCGCCGCCGATTCCAGCGCGGACTGGCCCGCGCCGATCACCAGCACCGAGGCGCCGTCGAACCCGGACAGGTCGGTGTGCTCGGAGCTGTGCGTGCACAGCTCGGCGGGCAGGTCGGAGAACACCTCCGGGGTGCGCGGGAAGTGCTGCACCCCCGCGGCGACCACCACCGAGCGGGCCTTCGCGGTGCCGCCGTCGGCGAGGGCCAGCTCGAACTCGCCCGCCTGCCGGTCCACGTCGGTCACCAGCACCTCCTCCACCTCCAGGCCGCGCTGCTCGCGGAACCAGTCGGCGTAGGAGATGAAGTTCTCCAGCGATACCGGCACGCCGTAGTCCGCGTAGCCGTGCCCGGTCTCCTGGCAGAAGTTCCGCAACGTGTGCGACCGGTCCGGGTCGGACAGGTTCGAGGCGAACCCCTGCGATTTCAAGAACATGCCCCGCGGCATCCTGCTGCGCCACAGGTCCATCGGGATGCCGAACTGCCGGTAGCTGACCCCGGCCGACCGCAGGTGCGCGGCCAGCGACAGCCCGTACGGACCGGCGCCCACGATGGCGACGTCGACGGTGTCGTTCATCTGTGTCCCTCCTCGACCGCATACGGCGACCGTCGCCGCTGCCGAATTGCCGCCCCCGCGTCCCGCTCGATCCGTTCGCGGTACCGCGGCGGCTCCACCACCTGCACGCCGGTGCGGGGCGCGAACCTGCGGGTGAGGGCGCGACGGCCCATCCACCCGCACATCAGCGCGAACGGCGCCAGGTCGTCGCGGGCGAACCACGCGAGCTCGTCCGCCCGCCACACCGACCGGATCCACTGCCGCAGCCCCAGGTCGCCGCGGCGCCAGTAGCCGACCGCGCCGAGCGGGTCGTAGTTCTCCACCAGGAACCGGCGGCCCACCGGCGGCAGGCCCTCCGGCACCGGCTGCCCGGTCAGGTCCAGGTAGGCCGCCAGCACCACGTCGATGCCCGCGGAGTCCCGGAACAACCGGAACTGCGCGCCCAGCCGGGGGTT
Organism: Saccharopolyspora sp. 7B; assembly: GCF_020177435.1. Lineage (NCBI taxonomy): Bacteria > Bacillati > Actinomycetota > Actinomycetes > Pseudonocardiales > Pseudonocardiaceae > Saccharopolyspora > Saccharopolyspora sp. 7B. The sequence goes on from NZ_JAIUKC010000212.1 coordinate 1,985, forward strand.
GAAGTCCAGCAGCCGGTAGCTGCCGTCCCGCCGGTCGAACCGGAAGTCCAGGTCGGCGATGCCGCGGAAGTCCAGGCGCCGCAACAATTCCGTCGCCTGCGCGCGCAGCACCGTGTTGGACAGGCAGCGGCCCAGCGTGGTCAGGCCCGCGTGCGCCGGGTAGGAGCGCAGCTTCACGCCGGTGAACGCCGGCCGGCAGCCGCCGGACCCGCGGTAGGCGTGGAAGAACCAGTCGTTGCCGCTGCCGCCGGGCACGTACTCCTGCAGCATCAGCAGTCCCGCCCGCTGCTGCTCGGTCTCCTGCTCGTCCCACGCGTCGCCGAGCTCCCGCAGGTCCCGCGGCGTGCGCAGGATGGAGGTGCTGCGGACCTTCGCCCGGCCGCCGGAGGTCCACGGCGTGGCGAGCTTCGCCACCAGCGGGTAGCCGGTCTCGGCGGCGAACTCGGCGGCCTCCGCCCTGGTGCGCACGAGTTCGGCGCGGGGCGTCTGGATCCCCAGGTCCCGGCACACGTCCTGCAGGGTGAACTTGCCCGCGACCTCCCGCGGCAGCTCCGGCGGCGGATCCGGGAACCGGAACCAGTGCCGCAGCGCCGCGCCGTGCTCGGCCAGGTGGATCGCGGCGGCGTCGTCGGTGGGGAACAGCACCGCGGGCCTGCCGAGCTTCTCCGCCAGCGCCGCCAGCCCCAGGTTGATCCGCTCCGGGTCGGCGAGCTCCGGCCGCCACCACCAGCGGCCGCGCAGGTAGCGGGAGTGCGCGGCCGGCGCCATCGGGTCCTCGTGCACCGCGTACACCGGCACCCCGGCGCGGCCCAGGCTGCGGATCAGCCCGAGCCCGCCGTGGTGCAGCGCGTTCGGGTCCAGCTTGAACACGACCGCGGGCGTGGCGGTGTCGATGCCGGCCGGTTCCGGGGTGCGCATCCCTCACACGACCTGCCGGTGCGGGGCCAGGTCGAACTGGTAGGTCGCGTCGAGGACCTGCGGGCAGTCCTCCGCCCACGAGTAGTCCAGCCCGGGGTGCACGGTGTGCACGACGACGAGGTCCCAGTCCGCGCCGCGCGGTTCCGGTTCCCCGGTCAGCGTGGACCCGTCGGGCAGCACGACCTCCCCGATGAGCGGGTCGTGGTAGCGCACGTCCGCGCCGAGCCGGGTGAGCCCGGCGATGATCGGCAGCGCCGGGGACTCCCGCAGGTCCCGCACGCCCGCCTTGTAGCTCACGCCCGCGATCAGCACCCGAGCCCCGGCCGCGGGGGTGCCCGCGGCGGCCAGCAGCTGCTCGGCGCGGCGCACCACCTGGTCCGGCCGCAGGTCGATGGATCGCATCGCCTGGTCGATCATCGGCGCGGCCACGCCCCGCTCCCGCAGCTGCCACAGCAGGTAGTGCGGGTCGCAGGGGATGCAGTGCCCGCCGACGCCCGGCCCGGGGAAGCTGCCGAGGAAGCCGTACGGCTTGGTGCCCGCCGCGACCGTCACCTCGATCGGATCCAGCTCCAGCGCGCCGCAGATGTCGGCCATCTCGTTGGCCAGCGCCAGGTTCACGGCGCGGAAGATGTTCTCGTACAGCTTGGTCAGCTCCGCCGCCTCCGGGGAGCTCACCAGGTACACCGAGTCGGTGAGGTCGCCGATGACCCGCGCCGCCCGCGCCGAGCACTCGGGGGTGACGCCGCCGACGATGCGCGGGGTGTGCCGCTGCGAGTGGTCGTGGTTGCCGGGGTCGATGCGCTCCGGGCTGAACGCCACGTGCACCTGGCTGCCGACGGCCAGCCCGCGCCGCCGCAGCGGTTCCACCAGCAGTTCCCGCGTGGTGCCGACGAACGTCGTGGAGGTGAGGATGATCGTCTGCCCCGGGCGGGCGTGCGCCACCGCGGTCGCGCAGGCGGACCGCAGCGCCGCCAGGTCCGGGCTCCGCTCGTCGTCCACCGGGGTCGGCACGCACACCACGACGGTGTCGGCCTCGGCCAGCGCGGACGGGTCCTCGGCGAGCCGCAGCGTCCCGTCGCCGAGCGCCTCGTGCAGCACGGCCCGCTCCCCCTCCGGCAGGTCCACGTCCCCGTCGGCGATGTCCCGCAGCCGCTGCTCGCTGATGTCGACGCCGACGACGCGGGAGCGGCGGGCGGCGAGCCCGCAGGCGGTGGGCAGCCCGACGTACCCGAGTCCGAGGATCACCACCGCTTCCTGCCGGGTGCCCGGCAGCGGGGCGTCGAGCCCGGCGACGCGGCGGACCGCGTCCTCCTCCGACCGGTCCTGGTAGGCCACCAGCCGATCGGACAGCTGGCGTTCCCGCCCGTTGACCGCCAGCGCGAGGTGATGCTGGGTCACGTTTCCTCCCCCGGTTGCGCGTGTCCCCCTGCCGGGCCCGGGGCGTGCTCCGCCCGCCGGTGCCCGGTGTCGCCGCGTCCGGCGCGGCGGTCTCGGCCCCCACCTCGATCCGCCGCGCCGGTCGGTTCGCTGCGGGCTTCAGACTCGCAGCTCAGCGGGCCCGGACCGCTCCCCCAACGGCGGTAGCGCCCCTACCGAAACCGCAGGATTCCCGAGTCGGCGGCGAGCACGTGCCGGACGCGCTTCGCATCGAGCCGCAGCGTCCCGTCCCGGTCGCCGACGTAGGTCCGGGGCAGCGCGTGCGTCCCGGACGACGCGGAGCGCCAGATGGCGCAGCCGTACCCGTAGCCCGCTTCGCGGACGGCGGCGACGACGGCCGCGTCCACCGCGCCGTACGGGTAGCAGAAGCCGTCCACCGGTTGCCCGGAGATGGCCTGCAGCACCGGGCGGCTCTTGCCGACCTCCGCGGCGAGCTCCGCCGGTTCGAGCTCGGTGAGCCTGCGGTGCTGCACGCTGTGCGAGCCGATCTCCATCCCGGCGGCGGCGACCTCCGCGACCTGTTCCTCGGTCATCAGCGGTTTCCGCGGGCCCGCCGGGTCCCACCGGTTGTGCCCGCCGAGCATCCCGGAGATCACGAACACCGTCGCCGTCCAGCCGAAGCGCCGCAGCAGCGGGTGCACCACCTCGGCGAAGTCGGTGTAGCCGTCGTCGAAGGTCAGCCCCACCAGCCCGCGGGCCCGCCCGGCCCGCCGCGCCGCCAGCAGCTCCCGCATGGACACCCCGGTGCAGCCGCGGGCCCGCAGCCAGCGCAGCTGCCGCTCGAAGCGCGCCGGGTCCACGGTCACCAGGTACGGGTCGTCGGTGTACTCGGACACCGAGTGGTACATCAGCACGTACGGGAACGAGTGCGGTACCCGCTGCCGGGTGGCTGTGCGCTCTGTCCGGGTCATCGCCGGCCGCCTTCCTCGTCGCGGTCCTCGGCGGACCGTCGCACGGCGCGGGCGGGCGCGGACCGGTCGCGCGGGTGAGTTCCGGTACCGCGGATGCACGAGGCGCCTCGGGGATACTGGTCCGGGTCCAGGTGATGCCGAGCAGCGGGAGCGATGCCGTGGCGCAGCGGGAAGCCGAGAACGAACCCGTCACGAGCGGGGTGCCCGCGCTGGTCGGTTCGCTGAGCGAACTGCCGTCGATCGTGCTCTCCACCGACGCGGTCGACGAGGTCGTGTGGGAGACCGCGATGCTGGCGGTGCGCGCGCACGAACCGACCGGCTCGTGCGGGGTCACGGTGCTGCGCGACGGGCACCCGGTGTCGCTGGTGCCGCACCTCGCCGAGCACAACGCGCTGGAGCAGTCGCAGTACGCGGCCGGGACCGGTCCGGTGCCGGAAGCCCTGGCCGCCCGGTCCGCGGTCGTGGTCGCCGACACCGCCGACGAGCCGCGCTGGCCGGAGTTCGCGGCGGCGGCCGCCGAGCGGGGCGTCGGGTCCTGCTGCGCGGCGCCGATGTTCGTCGGGGACCGGCCGCTCGGCGTGGTCAGCTACTACGCGAAGGCGCCGCACTCCTACGACGAGGACTTCCTGCTGGGCAGGCTCATCGCCGACCTGGCCGCCACCGGGCTGTGGTGCCTGCTCAAGCACGCCGACAAGCAGCAGCTGAGCGACCAGCTGCAGCAGGCGCTGACCTCGCGCGCCGAGATCGACCAGGCCAAGGGGATCCTGATGGCGCAGCGCGGCTGCACCGCGGACGAGGCGTTCGTCCTGCTGCGGGAGCAGAGCCAGCGGCACAACGTGAAGCTGCGCGAGGTCGCCGCCCGCGTCGTCCGCCGCACCACCGGCGGTGCCTGATCACCGGTCCGCCGCGCGCTGATCGGTAGGATCGGGCGAATCCCCCAGCCGGTCGCGCACCGGCCGACCAGCACGCGAGGAGTTGAGCAGTGGCCGCGGCCTCCCGCCCCGACACCGAGGACCAGGACGAGCGGGACGAGCCCCCGGCGCGGCACGCGGGGGTGCGCGACCTGATCGCCGCCTACCCGTGGCTGCCGATCCCGGTGGGACTGCTGCTGAGCGCGTTCGGCGTGTGGTGCTTCGCCGGGCTCGCCGAGCAGGTCTACCAGGGCGGGCCGGTGCTGCGGGTGGACGAGCACCTGCTGCGGGTGTCGCTGGGGCTGCGGTCCGGTCTGCTGGTCGGGGCGCTGTCGGTGCTGACCTGGCTCGGGGACGTGCTGGTGGTGCTGCCGGTGAGCCTGGCGATCGGGGTGCTGATCGGCCTCACCCGGAAGCGGTGGGGGCCGCTGGTGCTGCTGGCGGTGTCCTCAGCCGGGACGGGCCTGGCCGTGTACCTGTTCAAGATCATGATCGCGCGGCCGCGGCCGCAGGTGGTGGACGCGCTCGTCGTCGAGGACGGTTTCGGCTTCCCGTCCGGGCATTCGGCGCACGCGGCGGCTTTGTACCTGATGTTGGGCGCGTTCGGGCTGCGGCTGCTGCGCTCCCGCTGGGCGCGCGGCGCGGTGTTCGCCGGAGCGGTCCTCGCGGTCGTGATCACCGGGTTCAGCCGGGTGGTGCTGGGGGTGCACTCGCCGACCGACGTGCTGGCGGGCTGGGCGCTGGGGGCGTCGTGGACGGTGCTGCTGCTGAGCCTGTGGCTGTCCGGGGAACACCTGCCCCGCTTGATCGACGCCCTGGTCGCCCGCAAGCGACCCCGGTGAACTCGTCCGGCCCGAAGCCGCGGCGGGCGGTCAGATCGTCCAGGTGTCGTTGCCGGTGAGCAGCCGCTGGAGGTCCGGCGGATCGTTCTCCGCGGCGGCCGCGACCTGGGCCCGGGCCGCGTCGTCGTAGGTGGGGCGGGAGACCGCGCGGAACACCCCGGTCACCGTCGGGTCCAGGTCCACCCCGCCCAGCCGGGACAGCGCGTAGGCGAACGAGCTGTCCGCCCGCTCGGCGTCGTGCACCACGACGTCCCCGGCGTTCACCGCGTCGTGCTCGGCGATCCGCAGCTCGCCCTCCGGCCCGCGCACCACCGCCTGCCGCGCGCCCTCCGGGCCGAACACGATCGGCTCGCCGTGGCGCAGCGGGATGAGCCGCCGCTGCTTCTCCTCCGCGTCCTTGAGCACGTCGAACGCGCCGTCGTTGAAGATCGGGCAGTTCTGGTAGATCTCCACCAGCGCGCTGCCCCGGTGCTCGGCGGCGGCCCGCAGCACCTCGGTGACGTGCGCCCGGTCCGAGTCGAGGGTGCGGGCCACGAAGCTCGCCTCCGCGCCCAGCGCCAGCGACACCGGGTTGAACGGCGTGTCCAGCGACCCGGCGGGCGTGGACTTGGTGACCTTCCCGACCTCGGAGGTCGGCGAGTACTGGCCCTTCGTCAGCCCGTAGATCCGGTTGTTGAACAGCAGGATCTTCAGGTTCACGTTGCGCCGCAGCGCGTGGATCAGGTGGTTGCCGCCGATGGACAGCGCGTCGCCGTCCCCGGTCACCACCCACACCGACAGGTCGGGCCGCTGGGTGGCGAGCCCGGTGGCGATGGCCGGGGCGCGGCCGTGGATGGAGTGCATCCCGTAGGTGTTCATGTAGTACGGGAACCGGCTGGAGCAGCCGATGCCCGAGATGAACACGATGTTCTCCCGCTTGAGCCCCAGCGTCGGCAGGAAGCTCTGCACCGCGTTGAGCACGATGTAGTCCCCGCAGCCGGGGCACCACCGCACCTCCTGGTCGGACTTGTAGTCCTTCGCGGTCTGCTTCTCGTCGCTGGTGGGCACGCCGTGCAGGCCGCCCAGCTCCGGCAGTCCGAGGTCCGTGGTGGTCACGCAGACACCCCTCGCAGCACATCGGTGAGCACGTTCTGGAGTTCTTCCGCCTGGAACGGCAGGCCCGCGACCTTGGTGTGGCTGTGCACGTCCACCAGGAAGCGGGCGCGCAGCAGCATCGCGAGCTGGCCGAGGTTCATCTCCGGCACGATCACCCGGTCGTAGCGGTGCAGCACCTCGCCGAGGTTCGCCGGCATCGGGTTCAGGTAGCGCAGGTGCGCCTGCGCGATCGGCATGCCCAGTCCGCGGACGCGGCGGCAGGCCGCGCCGATCGGCCCGTACGAGGAGCCCCAGCCGAGCACCAGCACCCTGGCCTCGCCGGACGGGTCGTCCACCGCCAGCTCCGGCACCTCGACGCCGTCGACCTTCGCCTGGCGCAGCCGCACCATCCGGTCGTGGTTGTCCGGGTCGTAGGAGATCGCGCCGGAGCCGTCGGCCTTCTCCAGCCCGCCGATGCGGTGCTCGGTGCCCGGGGTGCCCGGCACCGCCCACTCGCGGGCCAGGGTCTCCGGGTCGCGCACGTACGGCCAGAACTCGCCGGAGCCGTCCGGCGCGTTCGGTCCGGTCGCGAACCGCACCCGCAGGTCCGGCAGCGCGGTGATGTCCGGGATCAGCCACGGTTCGGAGCCGTTGGCGACCGCGCCGTCGGACAGGAGCAGCACCGGGGTGCGGTAGGCCAGCGCGATCCGGGCGGCTTCCAGCGCCACCTCGAAGCAGTCCGCCGGGGAGCGCGGGGCCAGCACCGGCACCGGGGATTCGCCGTTGCGGCCGTGCAGCGCCTGCAGCAGGTCGGCCTGCTCGGTCTTGGTGGGCAGCCCGGTGGAGGGGCCGCCGCGCTGGATGTCGCAGACGAGCAGCGGCAGCTCCAGGGTGACGGCGAGCCCGATGGTCTCCGACTTCAGCGCCAGACCCGGCCCGGAGGTCGTCGTCACCCCCAGCGAACCGCCGAAGGAGGCGCCGAGGGCGGCACCGACCCCGGCGATCTCGTCCTCGGCCTGGAAGGTGGTGATGCCGAAGTTCTTGTGCTTGGCCAGCTCGTGCAGCACGTCCGAGGCCGGGGTGATCGGGTAGGTGCCGAGGAACACCGGCAGCCCGCTGCGCTGCCCGGCCGCGACCAGCCCGTAGGCGAGCGCCGCGTTCCCGGTGATCTGCCGGTAGGTGCCCTTCGGCAGCGTCGCGGGCGCCACCTCGTAGGTGACCGCGAACGCCTCGGTCGTCTCGCCGTAGTTCCAGCCGGCGCGGAACGCGAGCACGTTCGCCTCGGCGATGTCGGGCTTCTTCGCGAACTTCTCCCGCAGGAACCGCTCGGTGCCCTCGGTGGGCCGGTGGTACATCCAGGAGAGCAGGCCGAGCGCGAACATGTTCTTGGCCCGTTCGGCGTCCTTGCGCCCCACCCCGGCCGGTTCGGCCGCGCCGCGGGTCAGCTCCGCCATCGGCACCAGGTGGACCACGTACGGTTCGAGCTCGCCCGATTCGAGCGGGTTCTGCGCGTAGCCGACCTTGGTGAGGTTCCGCTTGGTGAACTCGTCGGTGTTGACGATGAGGGTGCCGCCGGGCGGCAGGTCGCCGAGGTTCGACTTCAGCGCCGCCGGGTTCATCGCGACCAGCACGTCGGGCCGGTCGCCGGGGGTGAGGATGTCGTAGTCGGCGAAGTGCAGCTGGAAGCTGGAGACCCCGGGCAGCGTGCCCGCGGGAGCCCGGATCTCGGCCGGGAAGTTCGGCAGCGTCGCCAGGTCGTTGCCGAAGGCCGCCGCTTCCGAGGTGAAGCGGTCGCCGGTGAGCTGCATGCCGTCGCCGGAGTCGCCCGCGAAGCGGATCACCACGCGGTTGAGCTTGCGCGGCGGTTCCCCCGCGCTGTTCGAGGCCGGACCGGCCTCCGGTCGCTGCGGAGGCTGGTGCCCGTTCGTACTCACACCTGCACCCGTTCCCCTTCCGGCCGCGGGCCAGCCCGCGAGCCTCTCGGCCGCCCTGTGACGCACGATACAGCTCGGCGTGGTGTTCCTACGCCGATCACCCGGAGGACTCAAGGGCGAGACGCGCTCGGCGGGCCGGTCGACGTGAATTCCGCAGCTGTTCTCCGCGCGTCTTCCCGGCGACGATTCACTACTCCCGGGTAAAACAAGAGCGCCCTTGCGGCGAAACGGCGCGGGCCCACCCGCTCCCGATCAGGACGCCCCGGCGGAAGGCACCCTCCCCGCCCGATTCCCGCCGGGCCGAAACCTCGCGCGGAATGGTCCAGCGCACCGTCACCGACCGGTCACCCGTGGTGAGTCCGCGGCGCGACACCCCGGCATTCCGGAGCGACACGCCGCACGATACCGGCATCGGCGGACATCTCGGGCCCGACGGCATTCGGCCGCCGCCGAGCACTCGGGCGGCAGCCCGCGCGGCACTCCACCCGCCCCGCCCGCGACCTGCCGCGAAGCCGTCCGGTCCGGACGCCCGGCACACCTCGGCGGGCGCAGCGGCGCCGCCGCACCGACCGACGCATCGCGCGCCACCGGCGGGACGATCGATCCACGGCGACCGGCCCTCCGCCAACGCTCCGGCGGGTCCGGCGGCACCATTCCGGAGAGCATCGCGGGAATTCGATTCGAACCGACCGGAACGCTCCGCGGCACGGTCGTTCCGGCGCATTTATCTCGCATTTCCACAATTACCCCGACTCCTCGACCAGAATACGATCCGACCCCTCGACCGCGGGCCAGGACAATAACGCCGCGCGACCATTCAGCCGGGGCCGCGAGAACGTCCACGAGAAGAGTCGCGCAATTGATCGGTGTGACGCCGATCATTCCCCCGAAGTAGGAACCGGGGAGCGGCCGCCTTAGTACCAACGAGTGAAGTCGTTAGTAGGTAGCGCTGCGCGGGCGCACCGCGGAAAGCGAACGACCCGGCCACCCCCACGGCCGGGTCGTCCACGAACGTTCGGGAACCGGATGCTCCGGTCAGGCCCCGGGCAGGCCCAGCAGGGCCGCCACGCAGGTCGCCAGATCCCCCGTCCGGCTCCACACCAACTCCCCCGGCGCCGCGGTGGCGGCGGGCATGATCCGCGCCGCGCGGCACTCGTCCTGACCGAAGATCCACAGCACGTCCATGCAGGTCGCGGTGTCCCGCCAGCCGACCAGACCGCCGATCTCCCCCTCGTCGTCCGCGACGGCGCGGAAGGACCACCCCGCCGCTCGCAGGTCGTTGAGACCCGCCAGCTCCGGGTAGGCCCGCACCGCGGACGCCGCCACACCCCCCTTCGTCGTGTCCTCTCCCGCGCCGTCCGGGCGGGAATCGAGGAATGCGCGCCGATTCTCAGCTGCTGATCGCATAGGCTGACAGTGGACCGAAATCGGATATCGGAGTGCCACACAATCGCCACACCCGCCGAGTTCCGATTGCCCTCCCGCAGCCGATCAGGTTTCGTGAGCGGGGCGTACAAGGGGGAAGACAGCATGACGCACGGAAACGGCATGGAAACCGCCCTCGCACCGGAGGGTCCCGGCGACGACGTCGAAACCGACAATCCGACTCGGATCGGTTCCCGCATCGCCGAACTCCGCAAGATCCACGGCGTGACGCAGCGGGCGCTGTCGGTGCGGGCGGCGGTCTCCTATTCGCTGCTGCGCAAGGTGGAGCGCGGTGAGCGCGCGGCCAGCCACTCGTTCGTGGCCGCCGTCGCGCGAGCGCTGTCCATCAACATCACCGACCTCACCGAGCAACCGCACCACAGCCGCCTCGCCGGGCCGTCCTCGGACCAGGCGGGCGTGCCCGCGCTGCGCCAGGCGCTGGTCGAGGGCGACGACCCGCAGCTGGACACCGACCCGCGCAGCATCGCCGACCTGCGCGCCGATGTGGCCCGGATCAAGGAGTGGGACCGGCGGACCCGGCACGCCGAGGCGGTGCAGGCGCTGCCCGACGTGCTCCGGCACCTGCACCACGCGGTGCGGGCGCACCCGGACGTCCCCGCGGTGCACGAACTGCTCGCGACCGCGTACTCCTACACGATGATCGCGTTGTACCGGCTGGGGCACCTCGACCTGTGCCACCTGGCCGACGAGCGGGCGCGGGCCGCCTCCGCCCGCGGCGCGGACCCGGTGCGCGGTTCGGTGGCCGAGTGGAACCACGCGCTGGTCCTGCTGTTCGACGGCTCCTACAACGCCGGGCTGCGCTCCCTGGACCGGTCGCTGGGCCTGATCGGGTCGGAGCCGGAGACCCCGGCGACCTCCGCGGTGCGCGGCGCGGTGCACCTGCGCGCCGCGATCATGGCCGCGCGCACCGCCGACGCCGACCTCGCCGACGAGCACCTGCGGGAGGCCCGCGCGATGGTCGTCGACGGCCAGGACGAGGCCAACCACTACGGCACCAAGTTCGGTGCCACCAACGTCGACATCCACGGCGTCGCCGTACCGGTCGAGCTCGCCGACGGCACCACCGCGGTCACCAGGGCCGCCACCGTGGAGCTGCCCGAGCACACCGCGCCGAGCCGCAGCGGGCACTACTGGATCGACCTCTCCCGGGGCTGGCTGCTGCACGGCGACCGGCGGCGCTCGCTGGAGTGCCTGCAGACCGCGCGGCGGATCGCGCCGCAGCTGACCCGGTACCACCCGCAGGTGCACGAGACGGTGCAGTCGCTGGCCGCCAGCGACGCCCGCTCCACGAACAGCCTGTCCCACTTCGCCGCCTGGTGCGGCATCCGGCGGTGAGCGGCACCGTGCTCGACGACGGCAGACCCGTGCTGTACGCACTCGCGATGGGCTCGCCCGCGGCGCGCGACGTGGGGCGGCTGGTGGAACTCGCGCAGGCCGACGGGTGGGAGGTGTGCGTCGTCACCTCCCCCGACGGCAGGCGGTTCCTCGACGTCGAGGCGCTGGCCGCGAAGACCGGGCACCCGGTGCGCAGCGAGTACAAGGACCCCGCCGCGGCCGACGAACTGCCGCCCGCGGACGGCATGATCGCCGCGCCGATCACCTGCAACAGCCTCGCGAAGTGGGCGGCGGGCATCTCCGACACGCTGCCGCTGGGGCTGCTGGTGGAAGCCGTCGGCAAGCGGCAGCCGGTGGTGGCGATGCCGTTCTCCAACCGGGCGCAGATCGCGTTCCCCGCCGTGCGGGAGGCGATGCGCAGCCTCGGCGGCTGGGGCGTCGAGGTGCTCGCCGGGCCCGACGTCTACGAGCAGCACGAGCCCGGCACCGGTGCGGCCCACCTGCACCGGTTCCCGTGGGAACTGGCGTGGCGCACCTTCCTCGCGCATCCCTGGCAACCGGCCCGCTGACCACGCCGGGCGGGTCGCCGCGCCCGCACCCCCACCGCGCCTAGACTCGCGCCGCGCCGGACGTCCACCGGCCGCCGTCGACGAGGGGGAACGGGTGCCAGCGCCGACCGAGCAGCCCACGTGCGCCGCGACCGGCGGGGAGAACACCGGGCCACCGCCGTTCGCGCGCGGGCCGGTGCTGCTGCTCGCCGGACTCGCCGCGCTGCTGCTGCTCCTGGTCAGCGGGCGCTACGGGTACCTGTCCGACGAGCTGTACTTCATCGCCGCCGGGAAGCACCACCTGGACTGGGGCTACATGGACCAGCAGCCGCTGGTGCCGCTGCTGGCCGCCGCGATCGACGCCGTCGCGCCCGGTTCGCTGCTCGCGCTGCGGCTGCCCGCCGCGCTGATCGCCGCGTTCGGCATCGCGGGCACCGCGCTGCTCGCCCGCGAGCTCGGCGCGGACCGGCGCGCCCAGGTGATCGCCGCCGCCGCGTGCGCGCTGTCGCCGTGGCTGCTGCTGAGCGGGCACTGGCTGGCCGCCGCGACGCTGGAGCCCGCGCAGTGGCTCGCGCTGCTGTGGCCGGTGGCGCGGTGGGTCCGGCTGCACCGGGCCGGGATCCGGCGGGACCGGCTGCTGCTGCTCGCCGGGGTGGTCGCCGCCGTCGGGGTGCAGACGAAGTTCCAGATCGTGCTGCTGTGCGCGGCGCTGCTGCTCGGGGTGCTGATCTCCGGCCCGCGCGAGCTGCTGCGGCGCCCCGCGCTGTGGGCCGGTGCGCTGCTCGCCGCGGTGGCGGCCGCACCGGCGCTGGCCTGGCAGATCGCGCACGGCTGGCCCGCGGTGGACATGGCGGGCGTGGTGGGTGGTGAGACCGACCGGCTCCTGCTGCTGCCCGCGGTGCTGCTCTACGCCGGGCCCGTGGTGGGGGCCGCGCTGTGCTGCTTCGGGACGTGGTGCCTGCTGCGGGACGAACGGCTGCGGCCCGTGCGGTTCCTCGGCTGGGCGGTGCTGCTGCTCGCCGCGTTCCACCTGCTGGCCTCGGGACGGCCGAACTACCTCTCGGGGCTCTACGGCCTGTTGTTCGCCGCGGGCGCCGTCGGTCTCCGGCACCGGCGGACCGCGCGGTGGTCGTGGGTGGTGGGGCCCGCGTTCGCGGTCTCGGCGGTGCTGCCGCTGGCGCTGCTGCCGCTCGCCCCGCTGCCGGTGGCGGCCCGGCACCCGCAGCTGGCCCCCTACAGCCGGATGTACGAGACGGGGTGGCCGGAGCTCACCGCGACCGTCGCGGCCGCCTACCGCTCGCTGCCGCCGGAGCAGCGGCGGCGGACCGCGCTCGTCGCCGAGACCTACCACCTGGCGGCGGCGCTCGACGTGCTCGGGCCGGCGGCCGGGCTGCCTCCGGTGCACAGCCCGAACCGCGGGTACTGGTACTTCGGTGCTCCGCCGGACGGCGCCACGGTGTTGCTGTACGTGGGGGCCGCCGAGCCGCTCGCGCCGCACTTCGCCGAACGCACTCCGATCGCGCGGGTGCGGACCGGGCCGGTGGTGAACCTCGCGCAGGGCGTGTCGGTGCTCCGGTACTCGGACCCGGTGCGGCCGTGGTCCCGGCTGTGGCCGCTGATCCGCACCGGCTGATCGGAAGGCGCGTCCGCCGGGCGGGCTCGGGCGGACCGCTCAGGGGCGGGGCGGGTGGTTCGGC
>NZ_JAIUKC010000213.1:0-14921 GCF_020177435.1 Saccharopolyspora sp. 7B
ACGCTCACCACCCCCGCCACCCTCGACGTCCCCCTCGCCTGACCCGTGCGGAACCTGGGCGGGCGCGAACTCCGGCTCGTCGCTCCGGCCGAGTTCGCCCTCGGGCGCTAGGCGGTCGCGTACGGTGGGGTGCCGACTACCGCCGGGTGATGAGGATGGGCGCATGAGCGACGGGCCGGAGATCGCGAATTCCGCATCGGGCACGGTCGGCGGGCCCGTGGTGCAGGCGGGCGCGCACTACGGCGACAACTACTTCGGCACCGATCCGGCGCGCACCCCGCACGAGATCCGGCCGCTGACCGGCGACTTCGTGAACCGGGAGCGGGAACGCGCGCGGCTGCGCGAACACCTCGCGCACAGCGACGGCACCCGCGGTTCGAAGATCGTGATGCTCACCGGGCTGCCCGGCGTCGGCAAATCCGCCACCGCCCGGCACGTCGCGGGCGAGGTCGACGCGTACCCGGGCGGCGAACTGTTCGTGGACTTCGGGACGCTGCGCGGCGCCGACGGGGCGGCGATCAGCGACGCGCTCGGCGACTGCCTGCGGCGGCTCGGCGTGCAGGACAAGGCGATGCCCCCGACGCTCGCCGGGCGCACCGAGCTCTACCAGACCTGGACCAGCGGGAAACCGCTGCTGGTGCTGCTCGACGACGTCGCCGAACCCGCCGAGGTCGAACCGTTCGTGCCCAACGCGCCCGGCAGCTCCGTGCTGGTCACCAGCAACCGGCGGCTCAGCGAACTGCTGCTGGACGAGGCCTCCGTCGTCGAGATCGACCCGCTCACCGACGAGGCGGGCAGCGACCTGATGCAGGCGCTGTGCGGGGCGCGCCGCGCCGAGCAGGAACCCGCGGCGATGCGCGAACTCGCCGGGCTCTGCGGCGGATTCCCCGAGATGCTGCGGTCCATGGCCGCCGCGCTCCGCAAGCACCCGAGCCTGCGGGTCGCCGAACTCGTCGCCGAGACCCGGGCCGACGGCGCGCGTCTGACCTCCCCGTTCAACGTCGCCTACAAGATGCTGCCCGCCGAGGCCACCGAGCTGTACCGGCGGCTGGCGCTGCTGCCGGTCGGCGAATTCGGCCGCGACCTCGCGGAAGCCGCCGCCGGACCTGGTCGCACGTACCGGGACCTGGACGAACTGGTCGACGCGCACCTCGTCGTCGACGAGGGCGACGGCCGGTACCGGATGCACGACCTGGTGCGCGCGCACGCCCGCGCCCTCGCCGAACGGCACGACTCCGCCGACGAACGGGCCGCGGGGCTGCGGCGCATCGTGCGGCACTGCCTGCACCGGGCCGCGTTCGCCGACCTCGCCGTGCTCGGCGCCGGCCGGCTGCGCATCACCAAGCACGCCGAGCTGCTCGCCGGGCAGCAGCAGCCGTTCACCGGGGACCGCGCCAAGCAGGACGCGCTGGCCTGGATGGACGCGGAACGCGGCGCGCTCGCCGCGGTGCTGCGGTCCGCTGTGGACGGTGGGCTGAACCGGGAGGCCTGGCAGCTCGCCGAAGCGCTCACCGCCCTCTACGTCAACCGGCGGCACCTGCTGGAATGGGTCGGCGCCACCGAACTCGGGGTGCGCGCCGCCGAACTCGACGACCGTCCCGACGCCGCCGCGCGGCTGGGCAGCTTCGCGTCCCGCGCGTTCACCGACCTCGGCCACCTCGACCGCGCGCGTGCGGAACTCGACGCCGCGCTGCCGGTCGCCGAACGGATCGGGGAACCGCGGCTCACGGCCTCCGTGCACGAACTCGTCGGGCGGTACCACGACGCCACCGGTGATCCCGCCGCCGCCGTCCTCGACTACCGGCGGGCGATCGAGCTGTTCACCGCCGCCGAGGACGCGCGCGGACGGGCCTTCGTCGGCTACTTCCTCGGCTGCGCCGAAGACGCCCTCGGCGAGCACGCGCGAGCGCTCGACACGCTGCGGGACGCGCTGCGGCTGATCAGGGCGGTGCCGGACGAGCGGATGGCCGGACGCGCCCTCGCCGCCATCGGCACCGCGCACGCGCACCTCGGCGCGCTCGACGACGCCACCGCGGCGCTGCGCGACGCCATCGCGGTGCTCACTGCGGGGGAGGACCACTACTACGCGGCGCAGGCGCGGGAAGCGCTCGCCGACGTCGCCGCCACCAGCGGGGATGCCGCATTGCAGCAGGAGAACCTGCGCGCCGCGCTCGCCGTCTACGAGCGGTACGGCAGCCCCCGCGCCGGCGGCGTGCGAGAAGCACTGGCCGCGCTGGGCTGACCGCCCGGCTTCGAATCCGTCCGGTGCGGCGGACGGCGGAATCCCGGGGGCTGCCCGCCTTCCCGGCACGATCGCACCACCACCGCAACCGGCGCACCGCAGGGCCTGTTCGGCACCGACGGCTCCACCACGCCTAGGCGGTTTCGTTCGGATCAGCCAGTCGTCGGCCCGGGTATGCCGCTGACTGACGCGCGGTGGACGCGGATCGGACCGGACACTCCGCCAGTTGCCGTACTCCTCTGGCGGGCGGCCCTGCTGCGTGCCGGTCTAGATCTTGAAGGCGATCACGTCGGCCACCTCACGGTGACCCAGTTGAGATCTTCGTCCGCGTCGGCCTGGGTCGTCAACGCGGTGAACACCCGCTTCCAGGTGCCGTCGACGGCCCACAACCGCAGCCTGCCTCGGTTTCGGTGGACTCCACGATCGTGTCCGCCAGTACCTGGACAAGCGCGGTATTCGGGTGGTGATCCCTGTCCAGGCGGGCCGGCAAGGCCACCGACTGTGGCGCGGCAGCCGAGGGGGCAACCCCCGCCTTCGACCGCGAGGCGTACAAGCAGCGCAACACCGTCGAACGGTGCATCAACCGCTTGCAGCAGTGGCGCGGTCCCGCCACCCGCTTTGAGCAGACCGCGACCACATACCTGGCCGGACTCCACATGGCAGGCATCTTCCTGTGGTCCGCAAGGCGATCCAAATCGAACTTCCAGGGCTCACACCGGGGCACCCGGGAAGGAAGGCTTGATGACGCGGCTGCCGAACTTCCACTGTCCGTCCACGCGAACGTAGTCGTCCTCGTACTTGACGTGGGAACGAACGTAGCCGCCGTCGTTCTTCACCACTTCCACGAGACAGAAGACACTCCCCGTCGCGCGGTCGCCCTCGATGTCCGTCACCAGGTGGTTGAACATGACGTGGATGACGTAGCGGGCATGGGCGAAGAGCGAGTCGCGGAAGAAGTCGCGTATCGCCTCGCGCCCTTGGAACAGGCCGAAGCCGGTCTCGCGTTCGTCGAGGACGCCATCCTCGGCCCAGCAGTCAGCGGACTCATTCAGCCGGAAGCCGTCGAAAGCAACCGCGTAACGAGTGTTGAGATCGTGGATGGCGGCACGATCGGCGAGATGATTCATGGGACGACCTCATGTGAAGAAGGGATGCTGTGGGCCCTAGCTCGGCTGGCTCGGACGAGCCGGGGGAACGGTGCACACGGCTCCCAGCCCGTGTCAAGGCTCCTCAGCCACGAACTGACCAGTGGTCTCAGCGAAACCGCCTAGCGCGACCGCTCGCCCGGCCGCGTTACCCTGGAGGAGCGGTGGTCCGACCGCTGACGTCCCGGTGGACACCCGTGAACTCCACCGGAACCGTGACGGTCGCTCGCCGCCGGCGTCGTTTGGCGAACCGTGCCCCTCCGGCTGGGAAGAGAGGGTGGGTGCACCCGTGAGCCTCTTGTTCTGGCCGGGCTCCGCCGGTCGTGGCTCCGAGCCCGCGTACCGGGTCAGCGCTCGGTGGCGGTCAGCCGGAATTCCTCGGCACCGCAGGAGATCGTGAAGTCGCCACTGGTGAGTCCATTGAGGACGATCGCGTGCGCGGCCGATGCCACCAGCATCGGGTCGGCGCCGGGGGCGGAGATGCGCATCGTCCGTCCGTTCCGGACAGCGGCGGTCATGCCGTTCGGGTGGGCGGCCAGCCACACCCGGGCGCCCGGGAACTCCGCCCGGGCCTGGTCGGTCCAGGTCAGCGCCGCGGCCTCGTCCGCGCACGTTTCCTCGCGCACCAGCACCGCCGCGGACTGGTGCCGCAGCAGCCGCGGCTCGTCCTCCCGCACCGCCAGGTGCCGCTGCACCGCCGACTCCCGCACCGGCGCATCGGCCCGGCGCACCGCCGCCGGATACCGCCGCACCGCGATCCGGCCCGGCCCGGTGCACTCGGTGAACACCTCGAACGAGGCCGGTTCCCGCCGGTACGGCCGCGGGGTCGCGGGTTGCAGCAGCGGTGGTTCCCCGGCCGGGACCGGCAGCTCCAGCAAGCGGTAGAGCACCTCCCGCAGCACCCCGGTCGCCTCGCCGAGGTGCGCGAACACCTGCCCGGGCAGCTCGGCGAACCGGGCCGGTGCGTGCGTCCGCCACGACCCGTCCAACTGCTCGCGCAGGTCCCCCGTCACGTCGAGGTGCTCGGCGGTGTCCGCCAACGCCGCCACCGGCGTGCCCGGCACGCTCTCCGCGCCGACCGATGCCAGCAGCAGCGGCTTGCCCAAGCACGCCGCGTACAGGCTCACCGAGCCGTGATCGCCGACGACCTGGTGCGCGGCCACCAGCGCCGCCTGCCAGCCCCCGTCCGGCGGCAGCAGCAGCAATCCCGCGTCCAGCGCGTCCGCGAACCAGGTCCGCACCCGCAGATCGCCGTAGCGGGACCAGATGTTCGGGTGCATCGCCAGCGCCACCCGGTACTCGTCGGCGGGCAGCTCCGCGCACAACCGCCGGGCCAGCTCCCGTGATCGGCCCAGCGCCGACTCCTCGCCCCACGTCGAGTTCAGCAGCACCAGCCTGCGGCCGCGCAGATCCAGCTCCCGCCGGAACCGGTCCCGCAGTGGCAGGCTCGCGCGCAGCTGGTCGAAGGTCGGATCGCCGACCACGGCCGTGTTGCCCGCGACCTCCGGGCGCACCGCCGCCAGCTGCCGGTGCTGCGACTCGTGCGCCAGCGTCAGCAGTACCTTCCCGCTGCGCAGCGCGTACTCCGGCGGAAGGCCCGCCAGCCTGGTCCCGCCGGTCTTCGGGTCGTGCACGTGCTTGTTGAAGCCGATGCCGTGCGGCAGCACCACCACCGGCCGGGTCAGGTCCAACTCGGCGAAGTCGATGTTCTCGCTCGCCGAGATCGCCAGCGCGTACGGGAGGTCGTGCACCGCCGACCACGGGACGATCCGCTCGGCGCGCGCCTCGCGCAGCAGCTCCAGCGCGCCGCCGCTGTGCGGGGAGGTGTCGTTCACGGTGAACACCAGGTCCACGCGGAAGTCGTCCCGGAAGAACCGCAGCGCGTCCAGCAGGCGGGCGGTGGAGGTGATGGTGCGGGCGATGACCAGCACGGTGCGCACCGGGCCGAACGTGCCGTGCTCCGGCTCGTCCGCGGCGACCCGGCCGCGCCGCGGCTCACGCGTCACGGTGTCGTCCGGTGATCGAGTGAGCACCGGCCCATGCTGCCCGGCGTCGACCACCCGGCGCTAGGAGGGGCCGTCGCGGAGTCGCGGAGTCGCGGAGTCGCGGAGTCGCGGAGTCGCGGAGTCGCGGAGTCGCGGAGTCGCGGAGTCGCGGGTTGATCATACCACGCCCGGCGTCCGGCACAGTCCTCGGATCATGCCGCTGACCTGCTCGAACGCGCCCTCCGGCCGGTGCGGCCGATGCCATGCCCACTGCGCGTCCTCCGCTCGCTGCCACCGCTCCATGCTACGGACGGCGCTCGCCGCGCGCCGAGGCCCGCGGAGTGTCCTCTTCGGACTCCGCGGTGCCGGTCCGGTACTCGCGAGCGCCTTGACGCCACGGGTGCGCCGGGTGGAACGTTCCGCGCGGGCGGCACCGCGCCGCCCATCGCGGCGGAGGAGGGCGTTCCACGATGGAGCGGACGAGCGCGCGGCTCGCCGACCGGCCGACGGCCGGCGCGCGCACCTGGATCGACGCGACCCCGGAGCAGGTGTGGCCGGTCGTGTCCGACATCGCGCTGCTGCCCGCGGCCAGCACCGAACTGCAGGCCGTGGAGTGGCTGGACGGTGCCGCCGGACCCCGGCTCGGCGCGCGGTTCCACGGCCACAACCGCAACGACCTGCTGGGGGAGTGGACGACCACCTCGCACGTCGTCGAGTGCGAGCCGGGCCGCGCCTTCGGCTGGGCGGTGGCGGACCCGGAGGACCCCATCGCCACCTGGCGGTTCGCCCTCGCCCCGCGCGACGGCGGAACGGACCTGGAGTACGCGGTCCGGCTGGGCACGCACCGCTCCGGGCTCACCGCGGCGATCGAGCGGAAGCCGGAAGCGGAGGAGGAGTTCGTGCGGCGGCGGCTGGGTGACCTGGAGCGGAACATGACCGCGACCCTGGACCACCTCAAGCGCCTCGCCGAAGCGCGCTGACCGCTCCCCGCACCTCGCGGGCCGCTACCAGTCCAGGTCGACCTGGTCGCCCACGACCGCCACCGGGCACGGCGAGTGGTGCAGCGAGCCCAGCGCCACCGAGCCCAGCCGGGTCGCCGCGGCGCTCCGCGAGCGGTGGCCCACCACGAGCAGCCGGGCGCCGACCGCCTGCGAGCACAGCGCCTCCACCGGGTGCTGGTCGGTCGCGACCCGCCGCACCACCACCTCGGGGTAGCGCTCGCGCCACCCGGCGAGCTGCCCGCCGACCTGCTGCTCGGCGTCCTCCTGGAGTCGCTGGCGCTCCGGGTCCTCCAGGATCGACGGGAGGAAGAAGGCGTCCGGCAGCGCTTGCGCCACCACCAGCTCAGCGCCGCCGCGGTCCGCGCGGTCGAAGGCGAAGTGCAGCGCGGGCCTGCTGGTGGGCGAGAGGTCTAGCCCCACCACCACGGGCCCGCTACCGCGCGGCTCGCCGCGGACCACCACGACGGGACAGCCCGCGTGCGTGGCGACCGCGGTGCTCACCGAACCCAGCAACGCGTCCCGCACCGCGCCGCGCCCGCGGGAGCCGACGACGAGCAGCGCGGCGTCGGCCGAGCGGGCGACCAGGTCCTCGGCTGGGTCGGCGGTCACCGCCTGCGCGCGCACGTGCAGGTCCGGTTCGGCGGCGCGGCACTCGACGGCGATCTCGCGGACCTGTTCCTCGGCGCGGTCCCGGTGCGCCGCGTCGTGCGCGAGCACCAGGTGCAGCGAGGCGCCGAGCCGCGCGGCCTCCGCGGCCGCCCACCTCGCGGCGCGCGACGAGTGCTGCGAACCGTCGACGCCGACCAGCACGGTCTTCGCGGGCAGGAACACGGGACTCCCTTCGCAGGCGCGGCCTCCGAGGGTGGCGGGTGCGCGCGGCGGCCGCCAGAGCAGTTCGACTCGGGAGTCGCCCGAAGCCGCTCGGGCGAACGGCGTCAGCGGAGGCGTTCGAGCTCGGCGGCGACCGCGACGACCTCGGCGGCCATCTTCCGCAGCTCCGCGGTGCTCGCGCCGTCCTCGGCGGCGGTGCCGACGTCCTCGGCCGCGCAGCGCAGCTGGAACAGCCGGTCCTGCAGGTCGGCGATCTCGGCGGCCGAGAGCACCACCGCGTCCTCGGGCAGCCCGGAGCGCTGCACCGCGCCGCGCCGCTCGTAGGCGCGCTGCCGGCACGACTGGGTGCAGTACAACCGCGGCCTGCCCTGCCGCCCGGAGGAGGTGAGCCTGCGGCCGCACCACGAGCAGTGCCGCTCGGCGCGACGACGGGCGGTCTCGGGACCAAGCGGGGCGGTCTGTTCGATCTCGGGCGGGCTGTCCACGGTGCGCAACGGTAATGCGACCCCGCGGCGAACATCTCGTTGCCACGCCGGTGCGGGTGCCGCTGGGCGGATCGCGTCGGGCAGAGTGGGGCGGTCCCCACGCCCGCCCGGTTCGTGAAAGGACCCGAGCTCCCGTGACCCACCCGTTCCTCCAGGGGCCCTGGCCGCGCGCGTTCGCCCACCGAGGCTGGCACCTCGGCGACCTGCACGACATGGAGAACTCGCTGAGCGCGCTGCGCCGCGCCGTCGCCGAGGGCTACCGCTACGTCGAGACCGACGTGCACGCCACCGCCGACGGCGTCGTCGTGCTGCACCACGATCCGAGCCTGGATCGCACCACCGACGGGCGCGGTACTATCCGTCGGCTGCCGTGGTCTGCGGTCGGTTCCGCCCGCATCGGCGGCCGGGAACCGGTCGCCCGCCTCGACGACGTGCTGGAGGAGCTGCCGCAGGCGCTGCTCAACATCGACGTCAAGGAGGACACCGCCGTCCGGCCGGTGCTGGAGGTGGTGCGCAGGCACGACGCGTGGGACCGGGTCTGCCTCGCGTCCTTCGACGACCGGCGGCTCCGCGAACTCCGCCGGGGCGGGGGCGAGGCGCTGCTGACGTCGATGGGGCGGCGAGCGGTGACGACGCTGTGGGGGGCGTCGCGCTACGGCGGCTGGGGATTGCGGTCCCGCGTGGACGGCGCGGCCGCGCAGGTGCCGCCGCGGCGCGGGCGGATCCAGGTGGTGGATCCGCGGTTCGTGCGCACGGCGCACCGCTGGGGGCGGGAAGTGCACGCGTGGACGGTGGACGAGCCGGAGCAGATGCGGCGGCTGCTCGACCTGGGGGTCGACGGGCTCGTGACCGATCGGCCGGACCTGCTGCGCGAGGTGCTGGGCGAGCGCTTCGGCGGGACGGCGCCGGAGCGGACCTGATTCTGGGGAAGAGGGGTGGCGGAGCCGGTCGGCACCAAGATCATCGCACCGCGATCGAGCCTTGATCCGGAGCCGATACAGTCCCCGTTACCCCTATCGAGTGAACACTTGAGGACGGAGAGGTATGAGCGTGCTGGGCGGAGCTCCGCCGGACGCGGTGGGACGACGCCGGGAGCAGCGAGGCTGGTGCTGGTACGACTGGGCCAACTCGGTGTTCCCGACGTCGGTGACGACGGTCTTCCTCTCGCTGTACCTGACGAGCGTGGCCACCGAGGCCGCCACCGCGGACGTCGCCCGCAACGGGAGCGCGGCCTGCCCCGGCGGCAACTCGCTCGTCGACTGCGACATCTCGGTGCTGGGCCTGGTGTTCCCGGCCGGCTCGCTGTGGGGGTACCTGCTCTCGGCGGCCACCGTGGTGCAGGTGCTGGTGCTGCCGATCACCGGCGCCATCGCCGACCGGACGCAGAACAAGCGCGGCATGCTCGCGCTGTTCGCCTTCGGCGGTGCGCTCGCCACCTCGCTGCTCGGACTGGTCGGCACCGGGAACTGGCGGTGGGGGCTGGTCTTCTTCATCGCCGCGAACATCTGCTTCGGGGCGTCGGTCGTCGTCTACTACTCGTTCCTGCCGGAGATCGCCGACGCCGACGAGCGGGACGCGCTGTCCTCGCGCGGCTGGGCGTTCGGCTACCTCGGCGGCGGGACCGCGCTCGCGCTGCACCTGGGTCTGTACCTCGGGCACGACGCGATCGGGCTCGGCGAGGACGCCGCGGTGCGCCTGGTGTTCGTCTCCTCCGGCATCTGGTGGGCGGTGTTCACGCTGCTGCCGCTGGCGGTCCTGGGGCGCCACCACCAGCCGGAGGGCGGGGAGCGGGGAGCCTCGGTGATCACCGCGGGCTTCAAGCAGCTCGCCTCGACCGTCAAGCAGGCGCGCGGGTTCCCGCTGACGCTGGCCTTCCTCGGCGCGTACATGATCTACACCGACGGGATCGCGACCGTCACCCAGGTCTCCGCTCAGTACGGTGACATGGAGTTGCGGCTGCCCCAGGAGTCGCTGATCATCACGTTGCTGATCGTGCAGTTCATCGCCTTCGTCGGCGGGGTGCTGCACGGCCTGCTGGCAGGCCGGATCGGCGCGAAGAAGACGATCATGATCAGTCTGGTGGTCTGGGTGGGGGTGCTGGCCGCGGCCTACTTCGTCCAGGCTGGTCAGCAGCTCCAGTTCTACGGGCTGGCCGTCGGCATCGGGCTGGTGCTCGGCGGCACCAACGCGCTGTCCCGCTCGTTGTTCAGCCAGATGGTGCCGGAGGGCAAGGAGGCCGAGTATTTCTCGCTCTACGAGGTGGGGGAGCGGTCCACGTCCTGGCTGGGTCCGCTGGTCTTCGCCGGGGTCGGGCAGGCCACCGGGTCGTTCCGGCTGGCGATCATCTCGCTGGTGGTCTTCTTCGTCGTCGGGCTGGTGCTGGTCTCGATGGTGCCGGTGCGGCGGGCGATCGAGGCGGTCGGGAACCGGCCTCCGGAGCGCCTCTGAATCGAAGAGGGGTCTACCCGGGCCAGTGATGCGATGTGGTGAGCGTACCGGCATCATTGGCATATGCCGGTACGCAGCGTCGCAGGTCTGGCATGCGGAGTACCGATACACAACGTGATCGAGTTCCGGGCAGGTCCGGTGGCCTGCAGGTGATCTCGCTTGCAATTCCGACAAGAGAGCGAAGGTTAACTTGCCCTTAGTTACAACTCATCTGGCACTATCACCTGTTCGGTGGAACCTTTAGGTTGCGGGAGCGAGAACGCGTCACGAACGCGCCCCGCTTGCATCTCTAGAGGGGACGATGTCGTTGACGAGTGAATAACGTCACCGACGGCAACCGAAAGTCCCGCGCCGGGAACAGGCGACGGCCGGTCCGTCGTTGCACTCGGTGAGCACAACCCGTCCGGACGCTGCTCCGGGCCGAAGTGAAAGGAACCGTCATGGCCGATCGCGTTCTGCGTGGCAGCCGGCTCGGAGCGGTCAGCTACGAGACCGACCGCAACCACGACCTCGCACCGCGCCGGACGGTGCGCTACGCCTGCCCCAAGGACCACGAGTTCGAGGTGCCGTTCTCCGACGACGCCGAGATCCCGCCGACCTGGGAGTGCCGCCTGCACGGCTCCGAATCCAAGATCATCGATGGATCGGAACCGGAGCAGAAGAAGGCCAAACCGCCGCGCACCCACTGGGACATGCTGCTCGAACGCCGCAGCATCCCCGAACTGGAGGAGCTGCTCAACGAGCGGCTGGAAGTGCTGCGCGGCCGGCGCAGCCACTCCGCCTGACCGAGCGACACAGCACCACCCCGCACCTAGCGGGTTGAGCACATCGAACGCCTGGGCCCCGTGCGGGGGAGCCCAGGCGTCTTCGTGTCCGGGCCCTCGGTCCGGTCCGCGGGCTCGGCGGGAACGCCACCGGTCGGTCAGCCGCCCGGCAGCAGGTCGCGCAGCTGGGCGACGCGGCGGCGCACGCCCCACCCGGTGATCCGGACCAGTGCTTCGCGGACGATGTCGCCGCTCATCTTCGACTCGCCGAACTCGCGGTCGGTGAAGGTGATCGGCACCTCGACCACGGTGAAACCGGCCTCCACCGACCGCAGCGTCAGATCCACCTGGAAGCAGTAGCCGTGCGAGGCGACGTCGTGCAGCGCCAGCTCCGCCAGCACCTCGCGGCGGTAAGCGCGGAACCCGGCGGTGCTGTCGTTCACCGGCACCCCGAGGGTGTACTTCGAGTACAGGTTCGCGCCGCGGGACAGCGCCTGCCGGTACCACGGCCAGTTCACCACCCGGCCGCCCGGCACGTAGCGGGAACCGATCACCACATCGGCGCCGGTCTCCTCCAGCATCGCCAGCAGCCGCGCCAGGTCCTCCGGCGCGTGCGAACCGTCGGCGTCCATCTCCACGACCGCCGCGTAGTCGTGCGCCAGCGCCCATTCGAACCCGGCGACGTAGGCGGCGCCGAGACCGGCCTTGTCGGTGCGGTGCAGCACGTGGACCCGGTCGTGGGGCGCGGCGAGCGCGTCGGCGAGCTCGCCGGTGCCGTCCGAGCTGCCGTCGTCGACGACGAGCACGCGGGCGGCGCGCAGCGCGGCGTGCAGCCGCGCCACCACCGGGCCCAGGTTCTCCCGCTCGTCGTAGGTGGGAATGACCACCAGGGCCGAGCCGGACGGCCCCGCTGCACCGTCGGGGGCGTGCCGGTCCGTCATGACGTTCCTCCTTCGGGCCGCACGTCCCCCAGGTGAACGCGCGGCGGGGCGTATCAGTTCTTGTCGTGGGTGCGCCGCCGCGCGGTGGCGACGAGCGCACCGGCGCCGAGCAGCGACAGCGCCCAGGTCGGGGCGGCGCCGAGCGCGGTGGCTGGGGTCCGTTCGGTGCGCAGCGGGACCTCGCCATCCAGGTTCTGCGCGGTGAACTGCTCCGAGCGGTTCGTGATGGTCCCGTCCGGGGCGATGATGGCGCTGACGCCGCTGGTCGCGGACACGACGACGGCGCGGCCGTGCTCCACCGCCCGCAGCCGGGACATCGCCAGGTGCTGCCAGCTCATCTCGGAGTGCCCGTACCAGGCGTTGTTGGTGGGTACGGCGAGCAGCGTGGCGCCGTCCCGGGCCGCCCCGGCGAACACGTCGTCGTAGGCGACGTCGTAGCAGAGCCCGACGCCGAGCCGGACCGCGCCGGCCCGCAGCACGCCGGGCAGGTCGCCCGGCACCATGTCCTGCTGGAAGCGGTCCACGAACGGGCTGACCAGGCGGGCGACCGAGCGCATCGGGATGGTCTCGGCGAACGGGACGAGGTGCTGCTTGGCGTACTCGTCCCCGGCGCCGGAACCGGGGTTCCACGCGACGATGCGGTTGCGGAAGGTGCCGTCCCGGTCCACCGCGAAGCCGCCCGCGACGACCGGGACGCCGAGCCGTTCGGTGACGGCGGTGAGCTGCGGGTCGTAGCGCGTCGGTCCCCAGCTGCCGACCTGCTCGGGCAGCACCACCAGGTCGGGGCGCGGCACCCGGCCTGCGTCGACGTCCGCGGCCAGCTGCCTGGCACCACGGATGTGGTTGTCGTGCAGCACGTCGTCCTCGTAGAGCAGGTCCAGGCCGATGTCCGGCGCGTTCCCCTGCACGACCGCGACCCGCGCGGTCCCCGCCTGCGGCTCGACGCCGATCGAGGGCTGCAGCGCGGCACCCGCCAGCAGCGGCACCAGCGCGGCGGCCGCCGGGACGACCCACCGGTCCCGGGCCCGCAGCCGCAGCACCAGCACGCCGAGCCCGCAGCCGACGAGCGCGACGGCGAAGGTGACGAGCACGGCACCGCCTACCGAGGCCAGCGGCAGCAGCGCCCCGGACGGCTGGGTGAACGCCAGCCGCCCCCACGGGAAGCCGCCGAACGGCTGGGAATCGCGCAGCACCTCGGCGAGCACGAACACCGCCGCCATCCACACCGGAGCGCCCGGCAACCGGCTCACCCGCGCCATGCCCGCCCCGGCGAGCCCGAGGA
Organism: Saccharopolyspora sp. 7B; assembly: GCF_020177435.1. Lineage (NCBI taxonomy): Bacteria > Bacillati > Actinomycetota > Actinomycetes > Pseudonocardiales > Pseudonocardiaceae > Saccharopolyspora > Saccharopolyspora sp. 7B. The sequence goes on from NZ_JAIUKC010000213.1 coordinate 13,125, forward strand.
ACACCGCCTCGACCAGCGCCACCCCGAGCCACGGCCACGGGCCGAACTGGACGCCGAGGAAGTCCTGGATCCAGCCCAGCAGCGGCAGCATGTAGCCCAGCCCGAACAGCAGGCCGTGGCCGAACCCGGCGCGGGTGCGGCGGCCGTGCACCACCACGGCCAGCGGCGCGACCGCGAGCGGCGCCAGCCACCACAGGTCGCGCGGCGGGGAAGCGGCGTAGAGCAGCAGCCCGGCGAGGACCGCGGCGGCGGCGCGCAGCCACGGCGCGGCCCGGCGGAGGAGTCGGGGTCGGGGCTGCCCGTCGGCGCGGTCCTGCGTGGTCACCGTGGGGGCACTCACCCGATCAACTCTCTCGGTGCTGCGGCCGGCGAACCGGGGCGGACTCGGTGCTGCGGGCGCGCGCCGCGGCCCGCGCCCGCGTCAAATGTACGCCGACCGGGCGAGCGCGAAGTCCGCGCCGTGCCACCCCGGGGACGTGATCCGGGACCCGGCGCGGCGAACGGTCCGGCTCGTCCGGTTCGGACGGGCGGGGGCCGCTGCGGGGCCGGACCGGCGCTGGACAGCGCCGGGTGCGAGCTCGACGCGCGCGAGCCGTCGCCGACCGTTGGCGGTCGCGGAACTCGCGGGTTCCGGGGCGTCGCGGTCCCGGTGGTGTCGCGCTCCCGGGGCGTCAGCGGTTGCGGCGGTTGGCGGTGCGGCGCAGCTGCAGGATGCGCGCCGCGCCGACCAGCGCCACGAGCAGCCCGCCGATCGCGGCGGCCAGCAGCAGCGCCACGCCGACCGGCAGGTCGCCGCGCAGGCCGAGGAAGGTGACCGAGGTGGGCTGCAGGTTCTGCAGGATGAACACCAGCAGCACGATCAGCGCGATGGTCGCGACGACGACCGCCGCCCAGGTCCCGGCGGTGCGGGTGTGCTGGAGCTTCTCCGCGTGCGTCGGCTCCTCGCGGGCCGGTCCGGCGTGATCGGTTCCGGCGTGATCGGTTCCGGCGTGATCGGGTTCGGCGTGATCGAGCTCGCCGTGCTGCGGGTTCGGCTCGGTGCGGGGGTCCGCGGAGGTGAGCCGGTCGTCGGCGGTGCTCTCGTCGCTGGCCATGCGGGTCATTGTGCAATATGCGCCCGCTCGGCCGAACGGCGCGCCGCGCGAAGATCAGGTGAACGCGGTGATCGGCGCAACGGATGCCGCCGTTCGCCGAGCCTGGTGGTGGTCGGGCGGTCAGCGGCGGGGGAGCTCGCCGGTGAAGCGCTTGAGGACGGTGGTGCGGCGGGCGGTGCCGGGCCAGATCTGCACCCGGTAGACCTCGGCCCCGTCGGTGCCGTCGGCGCTGATGGTGCCGAACCCGGCGCAGCGCGTCCGGATCCGGTAGACGCCCACCGGCACGGGGAAGTGGTGCGCGCTGTGCCTGCTGTCGGAGCCGCCGAGCACCAGGATCTGCCCGCTGGCGATCTCCACGGAGGCCTCGGTGACGTGGTCCCAGGAGGCGAGTTCGCAGACGGGTGGCTCGGCGCCGATCTCGATGACGACGCGGACGTCGCGGCGTCGCGCGGTGCCGATGGTGACCACGCCGTCGCGGCTGGAGATCAGGTCGCGGCGCAGGTCCGCGGTGGTGTCGTCGATGGCGGCCAGGTCGTAGTCCGCGTGCGCGTCGCGGATCTCGAAGCTGTGGTAGTCGGCGAAGAGCGTGAGCTCTCGTCGCGTCCGGTCGATGTCCACGGTGCATCCCCCCGGGTTCGCCGTCGAGATCCTTTCTAACAGCCGGGTCGAGGGGGTGGGCGGGGTTCGCCGGGAACACGTCCGG